>JAHJDE010000128.1 GCA_018812525.1 Gammaproteobacteria bacterium | reverse complement strand
GATGTTCTCTCGTATCAGCTCCTCAAACAGATGACGACCGGAGAGCGGACGGTCGAACACCTGGGTTCGTGAGAACTCTGCCTGCAGGATCGACAGTTGGTAGCGAAAACCGGCCTGACGATCCTCCGCGGTGAAGGGGTGGGGCAAACGGGCGAACCATTTGCGTACCACGGCCTCGACCTTGGTCTCATCGAGTTCATCGAGTATCTGTTGTAGGCGAACAGGATCGGCGCACGACAGGATACCGTTATCCAATGGCTCATAGTCGATGCCTTCCTTTTCCAATTGCCGCTTGGCGTATTCGTGGCCATTCAGGCAAATCCGGGCGGTGTACGGGAAGTAGGAGGAGAACTTGATGAACAGGGGACCGAAATCGGCATCCACCCGGTAGAAGTAATACTGATTGCACATCACATCAGAACGCGTGAGCCAGGGAAACGTACCACCGGTTCGTTCGTTGAACTGCTTGAACACCCGGAAGGTCGAAAACTTCTCTTGTGCAACACCGATGTACAACACCCCTTCCTCGTCAGCGAAGGACTTCAACCGTTGTTGTGTCACTTCGTCCTTGTTCTGCCGTTTTTGAAAGCGCAGCATCTCGATGCCGTTACCCTTGGCAAAGGCATGGATGGATTTGACGAAGTCGTGGCTCATGGGGGCCATCAGCTTAGTGGAAGCAACTTTGGCGCCGCGGTGTTGCTTGAAGAAGTAGCTGACGCCACCCCCCCGTCTGGAACATCGGTTGATAGGCATTGAGGTAGAGCCGATCGATGCCCTCTACATCCAGTTTCACCTTGTCTTGCAGCAATTCGCCGATGGTTTGTTCTATCATGTTCGTAAGCCCCGGTTGACACTTGGACGTCATGTCCCACTCGCCGCCTAGCGGCCATATACGGTAGCCTAGCTCACCGACGATCAACCGGGGCCATCTCATGCTTCGTCGGTCTGAGGCGAAGCCTCGCTAAGTATTGTGTCCCCTTATTTTATGGTCGACGGATTGCTCCTGTGGTGGCAGCACAGGAAGCCAGAACTGGCAGAGATCAAGCATCTTGTGATCAATTTGGACAACGGGCCAGAATGCAATGGACGGCGCAGTCAATTCCTTCTGCGCATGACAGAGTTTGCAGATTTGACGGGGCTGTCCGTGCGGCTGGTTTACTATCCTCCCTATCACAGCAAATACAACGCCATTGAGCGTTACTGGGCGGGTGTTCCGTTCCAGCGTAGCCGGGTGTAATCAGGGCATTTGATCCCGAGATCATCCAGGCTGTTTCAGGAAACTCATCCTGAACAAGAGTGAAAGGGTCACAGGCATAAGAAAGGCCGGTGTTCCTTTGTTATCGTGGGACTTTCTAGCGTTCAACGCTAACAAAATCACCCCAGCCTATGGCCCGGATTGTCCCGTACATTGTCTCCCTTTCTCAACACCTCCTTACCCTTGAAGCGCAACCGGCGCGTTACCGGCCGGATCGATGTCCTTGCTGCGGTCTCGGCGGAAGGATCTGGTCTCACGGTGTCTATTATCGGAAGGCCAACCGTCACCGGGAACCGGGCGTTGTGTCCTTGATCCCGATCCCGCGTTTTTTCTGCGGCGGCTGCCGGCGAACCTGCTCACGCCTCCCGGAGTGCCTTCCTCCCCGTCGCTGGTATCCGTGGCTTGTCCAACAAATCCTGCTCTGTTGTCCCCTGACCGGAGGATTTCTCAATAAGGCAGCGGCCCTCATCGGCGTGGATCGGCATACCGGCCGGCGCTGGTGGAACGGGTTACAGGACCGCACGGCGGTTTTTGCCTTGCACCTCAAGGAGCGGTTTGCGGATCTCGGCCGGCAGGCCGACTTCCAGGACTTCTGGTCCGGATGTCTGGCCTGTCTGCCGTTGTCCGGGGCCATGGCGATCCTCGATCAGGTGGGCGTGCTCGTCCCATGATCTTCTGACCCTGACCCGGGCCGGGACGGTGCTCTTGGAGGTCCGATCCCGCCCCCACAGACTTTGCCCACTCCCCAACGGGGGTTGTTTTCGATGAAATGCGCGCTCCAGTTATCACTGAGGAGAACCGCATGAAAGAGATCCATCCCGTCGCCCTGTTTCGCCTGTCGGTCCTGGGTCCCCTGGCCAGCCGAGACCATCTGGCGCGGGGCGAATTGAAGTCGATCATCCAGGACCTTGCCCGGCGGGACTATGCCATTCCGGGAACGGAACGCTGCCGGGTCGGCGAGAAGACCCTGGAGGACTGGTATTACCGCTGGCGACGCGAGGGCATCGAGGGGCTGGTTCCCAAGGCGCGGATCGACCAAGGGCTGTCGAAGCTGCCGCCAGCGGTGCAGCAGGCGATCCTCGCCGCCAAGGAGGAGAATCCCCTGCGCTCCCTGGAACAAATCCAGCACCTCCTGGAGGCTTCGGGGCGGGTTGCCCGGGGCGTCATCTCCCGCTCGGCCTTGCACCGCTTCCTCAAGCAACGGGGCCTGTCCCGGCCTGCCGGCAGTGCCGGCCTGCCAGAGGAACACCGGCGCTTCGTCGCCGCACAGGCCAATGGGATCTGGTATGGCGATGTGATGCACGGCCCATCGGTCCGGATCCAAGGCCGCGTCCGCAAGGCCCTTCGACAAGCTCAGGACAGGCGAGGACCTGAATGCCCGTCTATGGGCCTGGCTGGCCAAGGTCTACCACCGGCGTCCCCACGCGGGTCTCAATGGCCAGACCCCGCTGGAACGCTATCAGCAGGATCTGCCGAAGATCCGGACGCTGGGCACCAAGGCCGCCAGCCTCGACGCCATCTTCCATCACCGGGTTCAACGCAAGGCCCGCAAGGACGGCACGGTCTCCTATGAAGGCCAGTTCTTCGAGGTTCCCTACGAACTTTCGGGACAAACCCTCTGGCTGGTGGTGGATCCGCACGCCGGTCAGGCCATCGGCGTCGAGGATGCCGATGGCCATCCGCTGGGGGCGGTCACCCCGCTGGATGCCATCGCCAACAGCGAAAGGCGTCTGCGGCGCGCGACGGATACCACAACCCCGCAACCGAAACCGGCCACGTCCTCGCCCGCGAAAGCGGCGCTCAATGCGGTCGAACTGGCCCATCAGCAGTATTACCCAAGGCAAGGAATAAGGGGAATAGCGATGTATCGACAGCACTTCGGCCTCAAGGCCGCTCCCTTCGATAAGGGGGTCTCCGAGCTCTGGGAAGACGCATCGTTCGCCTTGCTCAAGGAGCGCTTCCACTGGTTGCTTCGCAGTCCCGGCATCGGTCTTCTGACCGGTGAACCCGGCGTGGGGAAGGCCGCCGCCATCCGGCGGCTGACCCAGACCTTGAACCCCCCTCTTTATCAGGTCATCTATCTGTCCGACAAATCCGCCGGGAGCGGATTTGGACCGCTTCAGCGGCCCGCAGGGTGAAATACAGGGAGGTATTTCATCAAACCGACTTCGGACGCAATGACGTCTACCGCACCCTGGGGGAGAGCTTCGGTCTCGAACCCCAGTACCGGCGGGCGCGGATGTGGCGGGATCTGAAGGCGGCCATCCAGGAGCGGGCCGAGAATCAGAACCGGCTGCCCCTCTGGATCATCGACGAGGCCCAGAACCTGCCCCCGGCCTTCTTCAGGGATCTGCCTTCGTTCTTGAACTTCGCCTTCGACTCACGGGACCTCATGACCGTCTGGCTGGTGGGACACCCGGTCCTGGCTCACCTCCTCGACCGGGCTCCCTATGCCGCCCTGACGGGGCGCATCCAGGCACGGGTCCAACTCCGGCCCATCATCGAGCGGGAGCGCTTCGAGCCATTCGTCCGCCAGGGCCTCAAGACCGCCGGTTGCGATCAGACCCTCCTGTCCGACGCGGGGATGGAACTCCTGCGACAAGCCTCCCAGGGTCTGCCGCGCCAGATCGGGCGCATCCTCCGTCATGCGATGCGGCTCGCCGTGCCGAGGGGACTCAACCATCTGCCGGATGAACTGATCCAACAAGCCATGGAGGAACTGCGATGATCATCGATCAGGGGGAAGGATCCCCCTGGATCACCGCAGAACACCCCCGAATATCCCACCTCAAATAGGTCGGGACAATCTCACTGAACCAGACCGGGACGGGACAATCACCAACCCGATGAAAGAAGCTCAATGCAACAGTAAAGGAATCGGCCCCGCCTTTCTCAATCTCGGTGGCAAGGTGCGCTACCGCTTGGAAGACATCGAAAATTTCGAGAGACAGACCCTACGTCTGTCCACGGAAGAGAAAGTGCGCCAAGCCGCCTGGCCATGCGATCTGATCAACCGGCCCAGTCGGCAACGCTCACCGCCACCCAAGTCGCCGACCGGATGGACCTGACCACCCGGCACCTTCAGGATCTGCGGTTGCGGGGTTTTGGACTTTATATCCCTGAGTATCGCTATTCCCGCCCGAATGATGTTCTCTGAACGCAGCCTGATCTGATTCTGATAAGCCTTGTCGGCTCCTTTGCCCTACAAAAAGTTGCATGTCATTCCTCGTATCAGTCCTTGAAAAAGCCCGCCTTACGGTCGCTCTCGGCGGTCCGTTTTTGTAGGAATTTTCTGATTTTTTACGGGCTCATCCTCTTGAAGAATAGATTCGTGTAAAGTTCGCTCAAAATTGAGCGCTGCCTAATTTATGTGCGGCATGGCGGTAGCGTGCCGCGAACAACGATTTTGTACGCCGAATCTTGGACAAACCCCTCAGATACCGCTGGCAACCATGACCCCCAAGGAACAAGTCCATTTCAAGATTCTTCGTGCTGTCGAGAAAGATCCCGAGATTTCGCAACGGGAACTGGCGCGGCAGCTGGGCGTAAGCAATGGCAAGGTGCATTACCTGATGGCCGCCCTGGTGGAAAAAGGCCTGCTCAAG
>JAHJDE010000011.1 GCA_018812525.1 Gammaproteobacteria bacterium | reverse complement strand
TCCACCTTCGACTTTCTGGGTTTTACCCACTACGCCAGCCGTAGCCGAAATGGCAAGCGCTTTCGCATGAAGAGGAAGACCATCGGCCAGCGGTTCACCGCCAAGCTGAAGGCCTACAAGGAATGGCTGAAGGCCAATCGGACCCTGCCAACCCCGGAGATCATGCGGCGCACCGCCGCCAAACTGCGGGGCCATTACGCCCACTACGGCGTCACGGACAACAGCAGGCGCATCCGAGCCTTCGCCTATGAGACGACCCGGACCCTCTTCAAGTGGCTGAGCCGACGGGGCAAGCGCGGGAGCTACAACTGGGAGAAATTCCAGCGGTTGCTGAGGCGCTATCCGCTGCCGGTTCCGCGTATTCGGGTCAACCTGTTCTAACTTCGTGAAGTGCGTACACTTGAGGAGCCGTGTGCGTTAATAGCGCAAGCACGGTTCTGTGAGGGGCTATCCCCAGACTACTTCTTGGGTATCCGCAACGGCAGGAAGCGGGTGCCGTTGTCGCGCTGCACCAGGACCGCGACGGAGCGGCCGGGGGGCAGGGCGGCGACCAGTTGGCGCAGGGCGGCGGCGTTGGCGACGGGTTTGCCATCGATCATCAGGATCACGTCGTTGACCATGACGCCGGCGCTGGCGGCGGGTCCCATGCTGACCTGGGTGACGAGGACGCCGATGGCCTGTTTGATCTCCAACTGTGCCCGCTCTTGCGGGGTCAGGTCGCGGACGGCGAGGCCCAGCTTGGCCTCATTGGCGGGACCCTGAGGCTGAGTCTGGGCGGCAATCTGTTCTTCTTGCGGAAGCTTGCCGATGGTGACCGGTATCTTCTGGGTCTTTCCCTGGCGCAGGACCTCCAGCTCGGCCTTCTCACCCACGGCGGTGCGGCCCACCAGATGGGGCAGCATGGCGGAGTTTTCCAGCTCCTTGCCGTTGTAGCTCAGGATGACATCGCCTACCAGCAGGCCGGCCTGTTCCGCCGGGCTGCCGGGGGTCACCTTGGCCACCAGGGCGCCCTTGGGCTTGTCCATGCCGAAGGATTCGGCCAGTTCGCGGGTCAGGTCCTGGATATAGACGCCGAGCCAGCCCATGGTCACATGGCCGGTGGCGCGCAACTGGTCGACCACGTTCATGGCCACGTCCATGGGGATGGCGAAGGAGAGCCCCATGAAGCCGCCGCTGCGGCTGTAGATCTGGGAGTTGACGCCGACCACCTCACCATTCAGGTTGAACAGCGGCCCGCCGGAGTTGCCGGGGTTGATGGCCACGTCGGTCTGGATGAAGGGGACATAGGTCTCGTCGGGCAGGCTGCGGCCCTTGGCGCTGACGATGCCGGCGGTGACGGTGTGGTCGAAGCCGAAGGGGGAGCCGATGGCGAGCACCCACTCACCAACCTCCACCTCCACATTGCGGCTGACCTTCACTGTGGGCAGGCCCTTGGCCGAGATCTTCAGCAGGGCGATATCGCTGTTGGGGTCGGAGCCCACCACCTCCGCCTTGAATTCGCGGCGGTCGTTGAGGTTGACGACGATCTCGTCGGCGTCCTTGACCACATGGTGGTTGGTGATGACGTAGCCGTCCTCGGCGATGATGAAGCCGGAGCCGAGGGAACGCCGCTGGGGAAGCTTGCCGGGACCGCCGGGGCCGCCGGGCATGCCGAAGAAGTGACGGAACAGCTCGTTCAGGGGACTGCCTTCGGGCATATCCGGCAGGCTGAAGTGGGGCGGCAGTTGGGCCATACCGGCATTGCGCCGGGTGCTGATATTGACCACCGCCGGGCCGTATTGCTTGGCCAACTGGGTGAAATCGGGGAGTTCGCGCGCCAGGGCGCCGGTCGCCGCCAGGGACCACAGGACCAGGGCTGCGAGGGCGAGAAGTGGTGCATGGATGCACCGGTTACGAACCAAAGGATGGAAACGCAAAGAATCGGAAAGCTTCATTATCGTTCCTCGGTAATCTTGATTTGGGGAGGCGGGACGCAGGCGCCGGGCGCCAGCCGCCTGACCATGACGGGCCGGAACCGGCCGGGATTCCGCGGGGATCTCTCCCCTATCCAGCGCCAGGCGAGCACCGCCATCAGCCCCAATAGACCACCGAGGACCGACCAAGGTTCCACAGCGCTGGCGTCGGTCCGCGTTGCGTAATATTGGCCCAGCAGGGCGCCGAGGAAGAGTCCGATCAGGGGCGGGATATAGAGCAGGAAGGAGCCGGCCAGCATTGCCCGCTCCGGGAGGCCCAGGACGACCCTGTCCCCGACGCGGGCGCCGAGCCTGTTGTCCACAGCGATCCGCGTGGCGCGGTTGCCGAAGGTATTGGCCAGCAGCGCGGTGCCGCAGGCGCCCGAGGCATCACAGTGGCCGCAGGCGGAGCTTCGGACCGTCTCGACCCAGGCCCGGCCGGATTCTACCGCCACGACACGGCCTTCGGTCTCGATCATGGCGAGAACTTGACGGCCTCGGCGATCAGGCGGACCGTCTCGACAGGGGCCTCACCCACCGCCGTGATCTGGCCATTGCCGGAACGGCGGCCGAAGGCGCTCACTGCCCCCATGCGCGAGGGGCCTTCCAGCCCCCCCTCCGCCCTGGACCTCTCCACATAGACGGAGACATTGGCCAGGCCGTCCGTGACCACCACATGTTCCTGCCAGTCGCCGTTGGCCTCTTCCTTGCGCATGTCCTGGCCATTGACTCGAAAACCCTTTGGCAGGGCCGAGAAGGACCAGTTGAAGGGCTTTGCCGCGCGGCCGGGGGAGCGCTTCCCGTGCCGGATAACGGCATAGCCCTCGGTTTTCAGGCTGGGGCCCGAGGACTCGAAGGGGATGCCGGGGTCGATCTTGAGCCGGCTGAACATGATCTGGGCGATGGTCTCGCCCTCGGCGTTCAGCATGTCCAGTTTCAGGGGCAGCCCCTGCTCCTGGTCGAGATAGAGGCGATGGCCGTAACGGAGACGGTCGCGGGGACGGATGTCCAGGATGCGCGCCTGACGGCCCGCAACCCGGCCGTCACCACCGAGGGAGATGTTATAGACATCGCTCAGCTCTTGCGCCGACAGGGGTAGGAGGCTGGGAAAATTGCCACTGCCGCGCCGCGGATCGACGGAGATCGACTTCATGCCCGGCAGGATGCAGATGACCGACTCGTTGTCGCGGATGACCTCGCGGGGCCGGCCGTTCAGGGAGCTGATCCGTTCCCGCTCCAGGCCGCCGCCCACTGTGTGGACCAGGGAGAGGACCTCCACCCGCCGGTCGTGCTGATAGATCAGCTCCCCCTCGTAGCTGAGCTGGCGCATGGCCTGATTCATCCGCTCCAGCCACTGATGCGCCTCGTTGGCCCCTGCGCCGCCAGGACCGGCCAGCAACCCCGACAAAAACAGTCCGCGGATGGCCCTATGAATGGTTGCAAGGTTCCCTTTCACGGAAGGAACTGAGGCGGAAGAAGGCTTCACCGCCTTGAGATTACCGACCGGCGTCATAGGTGACGAAGGATGCGTAGGGCAGGACCTGGTTCATGCCGTTGCCGGTGGCATACGCGCCGTGGCTGACCAGATAGCGATTGAGCTTGCGCTCCAGTTCGGGATTGGCGGTCTCCCAGCGCGTCCCCTCGACGCGGCTTGGCGGGATCGCCGTGGCGGCCATCAGGGAAGCGGTCGTGGGGGGGGCGTCGGAGGGAGGGAAACGGGGCGCCCAATACACCGCCAGCATTGCCACCGAGGCTGCAATCGCCAAACCGGAGGCGGTCTTCATCCAGGGCCGGGGCATGGCCGGCCTGCGCCGGGCGGGGGCCAGAACTGTCGGCTCCTCGGCCAGGCGCGCGGCTACCGCCTCGGCGAACCCCGGCCGTAACAGAGGCTGGGAATCCTTGCCGGCGCGGATGACCTCACCGATAAATCGGTAACGGGCGAAGGCCTGGCGCGCCTCGTCATCCTCGATCAGACGCGGGAGGATCTGCCGCCATTCGGTATCCGGGAGTTCTGCGTCCATCAATGCAGAGAGCCGTTCTTCAGTATTCCGGTCCATAACTACAACCTGCTTTTTGACGTTTCAACAAGCTTTACGTTTCCAACAAGGGTTTGATTTTCGCATCAATGGCCTCGCGGGCACGGGAGATGCGGGAACGCACGGTTCCGATCGGGCACCCCATCACCCCGGCGATCTCCTCATAACTCAGCCCTTCCAACTCACGCAGGGTGACGGCCGTGCGCAGATCTTCGGGCAGGTCCTGGATGGCCCTGTGTACCACTGAGAGCAGCTCCGCCTCGCAGAGGAAATCTTCCGGCGTTGCATGCTCACGCAGTCGATCACCGCTTTCCAACTGTTCGGCCAGCTCCACATCGATGTCCCCCGGCGTGGAGCGACGATCCTCCGACACCAGGTGATTCTTGGCCGTGTTGACAGCGATCCGGTAGAGCCAGGTGTAGAACGCGCTATCACCGCGAAAGTTGGGTAGCGCGCGGTAGGCCTTGATGAAGGCCTCCTGTGCCACATCCTGGGCCTCTGTGAGATCACCGACGAAGCGCCGCACCAGGTTGATGATCTTCTGCTGGTATTTGATCACGAGCAGATCGAAGGCGCGCTTGTCGCCCCGCTGGACCCGCTCCACCAACGCCTGGTCCAATTCACGATCAGTCACCTTTCATCTCCCGGAGGAGAGAGGGGGGCCGGCCGTCTGGATTTTCCCTGTCTGAATGGACAAGCATTTCGCTACTTAGTTCAGTGTTATGTGGTTCAGATTCTGTAACAAAGACGTTACGCTACATCAGCGGCAGGGGCCAGCCCTTGCGTACATCTCGATTATCCTGGCAAAACCCAACAGCGGCAAACGGAGTCAGTGGTGGCATCCTCCCCAATCCTTCATGACGTTCTCATCATCGGCAGCGGTGCGGCCGGTCTCAGTCTTGCCTTGCGCCTGCCGGCCGATCTCTCCGTCGCCCTCGTCTCCAAGCAGCGTATCAACGAAGGGAACACCTACTATGCCCAGGGCGGCATCTCCGCCGTGCTGCACGAACGCGACAGTATCGAGTCCCACGTCACCGACACCCTCATCGCCGGGGCAGGTATCTGCAACGAGGCGGTAGTGCGCCTGGTGGTCGAGCGGGGTCCGGAGAACATCCAGTGGCTCGACGGCCAGGGGGTGGCCTTCACCCGCTTCCCCAATCCTGCTACGGGACCGGAGTTTCATCTGACCCGTGAGGGCGGCCATTCCCACCGCCGGGTCATCCACGCAGCCGACCACACCGGCAAGAGCGTCCAGACCAGCCTGGACGAGCAGGTGATGCAGCGGCCCAATATCGACATCTATGAAAACCACCTGGCCCTCGACCTGATCACCGAGGGCAAGCTGAACCGGGGCGGGCGCCGGGTCCTGGGGGCTTATATCTACGACCTGGAGAAGAACCAGGTCCATACCTTCGGCGCCCGCTTCGTGGTCATCGCCACGGGGGGCGCGGGGAAGGTCTATCTCTACACCTCCAATCCCGATGTAGCCACCGGCGACGGCATCGCCATGGCCTGGCGCGCTGGCTGCCGGGTGGCCAACATGGAGTTCATCCAGTTCCACCCCACCTGCCTCTACCACCCCCTGGCGAAATCCTTCCTGATCACCGAGGCGGTGCGCGGTGAGGGCGGCCACCTGCTGCTGCCCAGTGGCGAACGCTTCATGCACCGTTTCGACGAACGGGAGGAACTGGCCCCCCGCGACATCGTCGCCCGCGCCATCGACCACGAGATGAAACGCACCGGGGCCGACCACCTCCTGCTCGATATCAGCCACAAGCCGGCCCTCTTCGTGCGTGAGCACTTCCCGACCATTTACAGCGAGTGCCTGAAATTCGGCATTGACATTACCCGCGAGCCGATCCCGGTGGTCCCTGCCGCCCACTACACCTGCGGCGGCGTGGTCGCGGACAGCAACGCCCAGACCGACATCCCCGGCCTCTACTGCATCGGCGAGGCCGCCTACACCGGCCTGCACGGCGCTAATCGCATGGCCAGCAACTCCCTGCTGGAGTGCCTGGTCTACGGCCAACTGGCGGCCGAGAATATCCTGCGCCAGCGCGACAGCATGCCTATGCCGACCGATCTCCCCCCTTGGGACGAGAGCCGGGTCAGCGATCCCAACGAGGAGGTCATGGTCTCCCACAACTGGGACGAGCTGCGCCGCTTCATGTGGGACTATGTGGGCATCGTGCGCAGCAACCGCCGCCTGGAGCGGGCCAAGCGCCGGATCAAGATGCTCAAGCAAGAGATCCGCGAGTACTACAGCGACTTCCGCGTCACCAACGACCTGCTGGAACTGCGCAACCTGGTGGACGTGGCGGACCTCATCATCCGCTCCGCCCGCCGCCGCCACGAGAGCCGCGGTCTGCACTACAACCTAGACCATCCCTTCACCGACGACCAGCTGCAAAAGGGTCCCACGATTCTCTATCCGGACAACTACTGCCCCAGGAGATATTGATGCGTCAAATGTTCGGCGCATCCCTGCGCCTCACCCCTGCGGGGCTTGCGCGATAATCCGCTCCTGGCGGATTATTGTTGTATCCTGTGACGGATTTTTGACGACAACCCCGGCCAGGCAACCCCATGTCCGTACCCGCTGAGAAACTCCGCAAACTGGTCCCCCTGGCCAAGCTCAACGAAGAGGCCCTCAACCAATTGGCCAACCGGGGCGAGCTGCTTGAACTCGCCCGGGATGCACGGATCTTCGAACGGGGCAGCAAGGACGATTTCATCTACTACCTGCTCCAGGGCCAGGTGCGCATGACCGACCGGGATGGCAAGGAGGCCCATCTCAGCGCGGAGAGCGGACAGGCGCGCTTCGCCTTCGGCAGCCTCAGGCCGCGCCCCTCCGACGCCAGGGTCGATTCCACCCTGGCGCGCCTGATCCGTTTCGACGGCCGGGAGCTCAACACCCTCCTCGCCTGGCACGAGCAACTGAGCCGCCAGGAGGACAGCGAGCCCGGTCTCTCCGATATCAGCAGCAGCCTGCTGGTCTCCGAGCTGGAGATGGACGAGAAGGAGCTGGTCAACAACGACTGGATGATGGCCCTGCTGCGCTGTAGCACCTTCTACAACGTCCCGCCGGAGAACGTGCAGCGGCTGGCGGAAAGGATGGAACCCCTCAGCCTGCGGGCGGGCGAGACCGTGGTCCGCCAGAACGACCCCGGCGACTATTACTATGTGATCCGCGAGGGGCGATGCCGCGTGCAGTGCAACGGCGTCGAGGTAGGCACCCTCGATCCCCTGGATGCCTTCGGTGAGGAGGCCCTGCTCTCCGGCAGCCCGCGCAACGCCACCGTGGAGATGCTAACGGACGGGCTCCTGATGCGCCTGTCGCGGGAGAATTTCAACGCCATTCTCATCCAGCCCCTGGTCAAGCGCGTCAGCCTGGCCGAGGCCAAGGCCCTGGCCCTGCACGGGGCCATCCTGATCGACGTGCGTACCCGCCAGGAGTTCAAGGAACAGCGGCTGGTGCGCTCCATCAACATCCCCCTCTTCGTGTTGCGGGACAAACTAAAGAAACTCAACCCCGACAAGACCTACATCGTCTACTGCGATACCGGCACCCGCAGTTCCGCCGCCACCTTCCTTCTCAACCAGGCCGGCTACGACGCCTTCCTCCTCGACGACCCCCAGGCCGCCTTCAAGGCAATGGCAGCAAAGGCTTGATTTAGCGCCCTACCCCCCGTTTTCACCCTGCCAAGGGGATCTTGCCCTTTGAGGCGTCGAGCAAGAATAACTTCAGATTTCCTGATCCCTACCGGGATTTTGCGGTCTGAACCGGAAACGCTACGGCACTTATTTTTCGCTGGAATTAGGTGGTGCTGCTGCAAAATCGAGACATTGATCCATCGCGATCATGAACAGCGAGGCGC
>JAHJDE010000215.1 GCA_018812525.1 Gammaproteobacteria bacterium | reverse complement strand
TTGCTTCTGCCTCTAGTATGTTATCTAGCGAAGAGTCCTTTTCAATTTGTAACTTTCTCTCCTGATATGCAAGCTCATTCATCGAAGATAGCATCTGCTCGTTTACACGATTATCTGCTGTATTGAATGTATTCTCTATATCATTCCTAGCTGTCTCTGTAGCCCTTGTGACTGACTTAGATAGATTTCTAAGCTGTTCTAACTCCGATTCCAAAGAACCCTGAGCGATAGCATTGTTAGTGGCAAGCTCCATCAACGCTATGTCGTAAGAGTTTGTCTCAGGTGATAGATTCTCTACACTTAGGTCTGGTTTACCGTTAGCTCCTTTTTGGAAGGTTACTCCGTTCGGTAGTGTATAAGAGTCTCCATTGTCGGATACTCCCACTGCTGACATGTTTCCTGCGCTAACTGTAGATGTCAGAATAGCCCTGGCCTGAGTGCTAAACTGTTCTGGGGTCAATCCTGAGTCAGCTAAGGTCTGAATCTTAGCTAAAGCCTCTGGGGTTATATTCCCAGTCCCAGCAGTCTCTAGGTCTGTGATTATGTTTGTAAGCTCATTACCGAGTCCTGGCTGAGATGTGTTTATCTGAGCCGTAAGAGCGTCTAATGCTCCCTGATACTGTGTAAGCTGGTCTGAGAAACTGGCTACCTGTCCAGATACGTCTCCCAGTTGTTTTTGGCTTTCCTCTCCGTATCTCTTATAGTAGTCAATCCATTCCTGTGCTTTGGCATTTTCTGCCTGTAGCCTTTCTTCTTCTGATGCCCAGCCTTCTTCTGGTGTCTCTAAGACTCCAGGTTCGTCACCTACTTTACCTTTAATAGTCTTACCAACTTCGTCAGAAGCTAATGCGCTTGCAGCAGCTTGTTTACCAAGTTCAGTTTTAGCCTGTTCAGCTTCATAATTAGCTGTTGTTCCAGCTTTAATATTAGCCCTATAGTCTTCTACAGAGATTAATCCCTGTTGATACTTTTGAAGGTTTGTAAGTTCAGCATTTGGGTCTCTTGCGAATCTTTCTTCTCTTGCTGCCTTTTCCGCAGCCTGTTCAGCAGAAATCCTATCAAGGTCTGCCCTACCACTAGATACAGCAGGAGTTGTTTTGGTCTGTAATCCAGCCACATTAACTGGAGTAACTGCTGTCTTTATGTTACCGCCAGATGAAGAAACCATACTTATATTGGTAGATGCCTTTTTAGCTGCCTCACCTTCGGCCACGGCAGCATCTACCTTTTGAGTGTAAGTCAAAGGTTTGACCTCCGTAGTTTTAGCTACTGGGTCTACCCAAGTTTTCTTGAAATCAGCGAATGATACTCCTTTATCTTTCCTCTGTGCGAATTCTGAACTTATTGACATATTTATTTAATTATTTTAGTTGCACTTACAGCCGTTCCGCATGGTACTATACCTGTGGTGGCTATAGCACCCGAATCTGCTAAATAGTATTGAGCACCTGTTGTTAATCCTGTCTGGCTAGAGTTGAACATTAAATCAACTTCAACAGAGTTTCCACTTGTGATTGTAGAATTTGCGTAACCTATGAAGTTATTATCTGCTATATTTTGTGTGTATATATAAAAGGTAGTAATTTCCTGCCAAACAACCTGAATCATGTCATCATTTACTTTTACAAGTATCGGAGCATAATCTCTAGCTGCCGCACCTGATACACCTAAATCTAAGTCTAATCTGGCTATTTGGTGTACTGTAGGGACTGTAGCAGCAGTTGTTATCCAGCCCACAGCCCAATTTGTATAAGGATAAGTCCCGTCGTGTGTTTCTATACCATGGTCATCTGCATATACAATAGCTATTTTATTGTCTGAAAAGTAAAGTATGTTTGCAATTTCAAGCGTTCCCCTAGCCCCTATTTCCACAGGTGTACCTTTAGTAATGGTTGTCCCAGAAACCGTACAAACCACTAACCAAGTTTTATCTGCCGCTGCTTCTTCATAACAAATTACAAATTTGTCATCTTCTACCTTTTCAACGTAAACATGACCAAGTGTTATTGCATCTGTTATTTCAACTTCTGTTCCTTGTGTACAGGTAACTGTAGAAATTGTAGCCACCCTTGCCCTTAAATCATCATCAGCATCCCTATAAACTGAAACAACTTTATCTGTTCCTATTTCTGTAATATCAAGGTATTGGTCACAAGCGGCAGCAGATACTTCAACAGCCGAACCCAGCGTAAAAGTCCTTGTTGCTATTGTACCTACTATCAAATTAACTTTTGAATCTGCTGTGTCATCTATCAGCATGGCAACTTTACCGCTAGCTGGTGAACATACTGCATGTCCTGAACCTTGGGTTTGCGTTCCAGCGTCAATTACCTGTGGAGTCCCTGCTGTTATTGTAGTAGTCGCTACTGTGCAAGCCCATGCGGTAGCATCGTCTACTCCAGCAGCAGCATCATCCCATTGTACTACTGTAAAAGCATCTGTGGCATGTGAAATCACATCAATAGCTCTGTTGGAATTAACAGCTCCTGCGGTAGCATCAATAGTGGCTACAGTCCCAGCAGTAAATTGTTCACCATCCCATATAAATACTTGTGCTTCTATTACCGCCCCATCATGCCAAACTACAACAGTTTTATCAGTGGCTATCTGACATGACGCTATACCTGAACTGTCAACTCCTTCTACACCTGCTGGCAATGTTCTCTGCATACCCTTTACAGGGTCTTCATCTGCTTTATAGACAAGCCCGTCTATCTTTGCTCTAAGTGCGTTTCCTGCGGTTACGTTCTCACCCGTTGTCATAGGTGTAGTCAAATGCTGATTTACAGAACTTGCTGATATAAAACCATCTGCCCAAGCTCCTGCTGCATCCAAAACTGCCATCTTATTCTCATCTCCTGCGCCACTTGAAGTTTTAACTAAGTTTCCAACTGTAGGTACTGCTATTGCCCCTGTACCTCCTGCGGCTGCGGCAGAACCTTGTTCTGCTACTGTAGCAATTTCTACCACTCCACTTACTGTAGTCGAAGCGTTTACTTTGGCTGCACCTGTGTCTACGTTAGCCCACGCTCCGCCTTGGTATATCATGGCTGTACCCTCTGCGGTTACATAACACATATCCCCGTTTGAAGGGGCTGTGATAGCTGCGTCTCTGGTTGTAGTTGTTGCGTATACCGTAAGCTGTAGAGCTTCGTTATCATCCTGTAAAGCGTCTCCAACCTCCTCCATCAGCTTGTTTACCATCTTCGCCATAGTACCAGTAGCTATTGCTACCTCTGTACCCTCATCCCAACTTCTTGCTCTTGTGGCACTACCTGTCTGCTCATGCCCCTCTTTTGAGATACCACGAACTACGGTTGTAAACCTAGTTCTATCGGTTTGTGGTGTATCTGACGCATTTGAAGCTGCCAGACATATCTCAGAGCCTTTACCCGTCTTGTTTAACGGGTCTATCTCAAACATCAACGTGTCTGATTGTAGTGTTATCGCAGTTGAGGTATCATCCTCATTTACGAAATCTACATCAATCGTTGTCGTTGATGCCTCTTTTGCAAGGGCGGTTCGTAAGAACCCCTTTACCTTAATTTCTATATTGGAATATGTAGCCATTTTAGTTTATGATTGAGCCGAAACGAAATGGTTATCGGCAAATAAATTATAGTTTATGTTCTCGTTTATACTTAAATAGTCAAGCCTCCAGTAGTAACCGATTCCTGTTGATGAAATGTCTACCTGAATCTCGCTTCCTGCTCTTTGTGAGTCTGGGAGTGATATAATAGCTAACCATCTTGGTTTTTGTAAATCTTCCGAGTTTCCCCCGACTATCTCACTACCTACCACATGTGACCATATCGCCCCTGTTCCGTTTAGTATCTGGTCTTTTGTAATTACAAAGGTTTCCTCAACTCCGTCTACAAAGACTCCTACCCTTATGTTAGTAATCTCTGTCATCTGTCCTGCGAGTATAATATCTCCGAACTCATCTATTTCAAGGTCTCCCATGTCTATCTTCTTAGTCCTGAACTGAGTTGTTATATTTGACTGGTTATCAGAAAGAGCGAGTGGGTCGAATATGTAAATCTTAGGAGAGTTTGAATCTCCTATAAGTAACTGGTCAACTCCGTCTGAATCCTGAAAGATTGCGAAGCAACCTACATTCATAGAGAATAAAGTCCACGGAAT
>JAHJDE010000127.1 GCA_018812525.1 Gammaproteobacteria bacterium | reverse complement strand
TTGCGGTTCAGGGATGAACCGCCATTTTCAATGGCCTAAGCCATTGAAAATGAAGAAAACGAAAAATCGCATTTTTCGTTTTCGCCTTGCAAAATGGCCAGGATGGCCATTTTGCAAGTTCCTCACTATTCAGCTCAATTCCGAAATTACCCCCTCCCCCTTTGCAGGGGGAGGGTTGGGGAGGGGGTAAGAGGTCGATTCGGGCATAGGTGCCTGGTCTACGCTAACCCTCCCCCCAACCCCCTCCCGGAGGGAGGGGGGGCTGAATGGTTACGAAGATTTCAGAGTGAGCGAGGCGGTTTGGCGCATGGGCATTGAAGCGGATAGCCTGGCATGGCTGGAGACTCCCCTCGGGGGCCTGAGGATCTCGACCCTGAGCGGTTTTCTGATCGCCATCGATTTCCTGCCCTTGCCGGAGGCTGCCCTGCCGAAACCCGATGCGGTCGGCCTGCTGACGCAGCGGGCGTTGGCGGTCTATTTCGAGAATGCCGCCCATAGCTTCCAGATCCCGCTCCGTTTGGCGGGTACCGTCTTCCAGCGAGAGGTCTGGCGCGTGCTGCAAGGAATTCCCCCCGGCCGTGTCATGACCTATGGTGAACTGGCCCGGCAACTGGGGACATCGCCCCGCGCGGTTGGCAATGCCTGCCGCCACAATCCCTGTCCCATCGTCGTCCCTTGTCACCGGGTGGTCTCGGCCCAGGGGCTGGGGGGCTACGATGGCCAGACCGAGGGACCGCTCCTGGAACGCAAGCGCTGGCTTCTGCGGCACGAAGGGGCCATCGGTGTCTGAGCCGGACGATCTCCCCCTGATCGAGCGTTTTGCCGATGCCCTCTGGATGGAGCGGGGGCTCTCCCGTAATACCCTTTCCGCCTATCAGACTGACCTGCGCCAGTTCGCCCAGTGGCTGAAGGGGTCGGACAAGCGGTTGCTGACGGCCGACCGGGCCGATGTGCAACAATACCTCGGCGTGCAATACGACCTCGGCAAGAAGGGGCGCTCCACCGCCCGGCTGCTCTCCTGCCTGCGCCAGTTCTACCGGCATGCCGTGCGCGAGGGCTGGAAACAGGACGACCCCACGACGCGGGTCGATTCCCCGAAGCTGGGCCGCCTCCTGCCAAAATCCCTGACAGAGGCGGATGTGGAGGCCCTGCTGCAAGCGCCGGATATCCATACCCCCGAGGGCTTCCGGGATCGCGCCATGCTGGAGGTGCTCTATGCCACCGGTCTGCGTGTTTCAGAGCTGGTGGAATTGCGGCCCGAGCAGCTTAGCCTGACCCAGGGTCTGGTTCGCATCATGGGCAAGGGGGGTAAGGAGCGCCTGGTGCCTCTGGGTGAGGAGGCGCTGGATTGGGTGCGGCGCTTCATCCGAGGGGCGCGAATGGAACTCCTGGGAGAGCGGCCCTGCGCCGAGCTCTTTCCGACCCGGCGCGGCGCCGGTATGACCCGCCAGGCATTCTGGTACCTTATCAAGCGTCATGCCGCCAACGCCGGTATGAACAAGGAACTTTCGCCCCACAGCCTACGCCACGCCTTCGCTACCCACCTGCTCAATCACGGGGCCGACCTGCGGGTGGTGCAGATGCTCCTCGGCCACAGCAGCCTCACCACTACCCAGATCTACACCCATGTTGCCCAGGCCCGGCTCCAGGAGATCCATGCCCGCTTCCATCCACGTGCCTGATGATGCCCGTCGTGGTGAAATTGGGTTTTCATCACCAATAGAGAGGTCCGAACCATGTCCGTCCTGATGGAATTCAGCATGTTCCCCACCGACAAGGGGGAGAGCGTCAGCCCCTATGTCTCCGAAGTCATCCGCATGATCCGTGAATCAGGTGTCAGCTACCGGCTCACGCCCATGGGGACCATCATCGAGACTGAACAGCTCGCCGAGGCCCTGGCCATCATCGAACAGGCCGAGCAGGTATTGAGTCGGCAGGAGTGCCGGCGCATCTACTCTTCGATCAAATTGGATATCCGGGCCGGCAAGAGCGGCCGCATGGAGGGGAAGATCAAGTCCGTGACGGAGAAGATCGGCGAGGTGAAGGGCTGAAAAGAGGCGGTCCCTCCCTGGACCACATGCTGGTCACCGATATCAATAGGACCCCTGTTGTGTCGATGACTGGCCGTTGGTGCGCGGGATGGCCCTGAGGCACCCCCATTTTTTTGAAGAAAAAGGGGCCGCTTCCCTTTTTTTAACCCAGAAGAAAAAAGGGTAACGTCCCCTTTCTTTGCACTTTCTTTGGCACGCATCCAGGCATGAAAAGCCGGCCACTGATTTTTCACCCAGCTCAGCATCACGCATCTCCGCCTGACTCGTCGGCCACGCCGGCACAACGCCGTGAGCTTCCGGCGGCAGCCTTGGGCCGCCGCCGTGTTGCCAAAGGTTGTCAGTTAGCCGGCTTGGCGGGGGCAACCTCGGGCTTGTCCATACGGCCTTGCATCATCATTTGCATCATTTCCATGCGCTTTTCCATCATCTCCATGCGCTTGGACATCATGTCATCGGTGCCGGACATACCCTGGCCCATCATGCCTTGGCCGCCGCCCATCATTCCCATACCACCCTTGCCCATCATGCCGCCCTCCATCATCGGGCAGCCCATCATCCCGCGCGCCATCTGCATGTTTTCCTGCATGGTTTGCATGTGCTCGGCCATCGCCTTCTGGCGCTCTGAGTCCGTCTCGGCCTTGGCGATGCGATCCAACTGCGACTGCATCTTCTTGACGTTCTCCTGCATTTTTCCGACCTGTGGCGCCCCCTGTGGTGCAGGGGCGCTTGTCACCGCAGCAGCCTTCTCGGGGTGATGGGCGTCATCGGCATAAACCGGCAGCGATAATGCCAGCGAGGCGGCAATGGCGGTCATAGTGATCTTGTTCATGGTGTGCTCCGTTTTCAGATTGAGATTAGCGCCGCTCTTCAACGGCAATACCAGTATCGCCCCGCCTTGCTGACGGGAAGCTGACGCAAAGATGACAAAGTAGTAATCCTGCCCCTTGCATAATTGCCCTCCTGGCAATTATGCGAGAGTTGCATCTGCCCGTGTCTTCCTTTATTGCGTCCTGTTGCGCGAGCCGCGCTGACTACCCCACATGGGCATGTTTCCCTGCTGGTTGCCCTGCATGGACATGTTCCCCTGTTGATTGCCCTGCATGGACATATTGCCTTGCTGGCTGCCTTGCGAGGACATATTCCCCTGCTGACTGCCTTGCATGGGCATATTGCCCTGTGTGGACATGCTCCCCTGCTGGCCACCTCCCATTCCCCCCATTCCGCCACCGCCCATTCCCCTGGCCCCTGCGGTCGTTGCCGTCAGGGAAATCAGGGCCGTCAGGGTCGTGGCTGCGATCAGGCGTGAGATCTTCATCGGTCTTCTCCTCTCGGTTGCGCGGCGCCCGGCTCTGATCGCCGGGCTGTGGTTATGCCCGTCCCGGCTGGGACTGGGCATGGGTTCGTCATAAGGTCCGCAGGTAATGGATGAGACGCCAGCGGTCCTCCTCCCCGATGGATGCCTTGAAGGGGGGCATGGCGCTGCCGGGCATCCGGCCGCCCTCGCTGATCACCCACATCAGGTGCCCATCCTTGGCATGGGCCGATTTCACCACCTGGGACAGATTGGCGGGGCGGGGGCTCAGCCGCAACCCGGCGAGTCCATCCCCCAACCCCTTGGGGCCGTGGCAGGTAGCGCACTGGGCCTGGAAGATCTGTGCCCCCTGGGCAACGGCCGCCGCCGAGTGGGGAACGGGATTGAGCATCTTGTCGTAGGGCGCTGGCGCCGTCTGGGAGTGGTTCATTCCATTCCCCATGCCCCCCATCATGCCCATCATCCCCATTCCGCCGCCGCCCATGGTGCGCCCGGCCAGCAGGCCGGGGACCATCATGAGGCAGGACGATTGGGTCAGCGCCGCGGTCAGCACCAATACCAAGGCAGACCGTCGCCGCATCGTCCCGGGTGTATGGAGCGGTCTCCGCGATGGGGCGGGTTTCGGCGAAATCACCATTGCCCCGAGAGCCAGAGGTAGCCGTAGGTCAGGTCGTAATCGTTGCCGAGGGTGGCGTTACGGTTCTGCTCGCGCCCCAGGATAGCGATGGCCGACCCGGTCTTGCCGATCTTCCACTCGCCGCCCAGGCTGAGGCTGCCGCGCTGGATGTCCGAGAGATTACTGACCGAGCCGGCGTCTTGATCCACGGCGTAGATGCGCTCGCCGGCCAGCAGGCTCAGGCGCACATTGTTCAGCCCCAGGGGCTGGGCGGGGCCGAACCAGTGGGTCAGCTTGCCCTCGACCGCGGAGGTCGAATCCTTGCCCTGGGCGCGGGCGGGGTTGGAGGGCTCGATGAACCAGCCCCGGACCTGGAGCCAGTTGTTCTGGCCCAACAGGAATCCCGCCGTGGGCGTCCATTGATCGACGCTCAGGTTGTTGCGGTAATCCGTATGGGCGTAGCCGAGGTCGGCGTAGCGGCGCTTGTCGGCGGAAAGGTAGGAGACCTGGGGCGCGTAGGCCGTCACCTCGTCGGTATCCTTGGTGGCGTCGTCGTTGTCGATGGCATGGACATCCATGCGGGTGGTGAGGGTCCCGCCGTCCTCCCCTGACTTGAAATTGAGCCTGCCGCTGGCGAACAGGGCATTCTGGTCGATATCGGCGTTGCCCGGTTTCATCTTCACGGCCGTGTGGTTGAGCATCAACGTTGCCCCACCTTTCTCCCGGTGCTCCGCCGTGACCGCAGCCCCGTAGCCGGTGACGCTGTCACGCTGGACCGAACCGCTGTAACTGCCATAGACCCCCTGGGCTCCCGTGGTGGTGGTCCAGTCGTCGCCGGCCCAGGCGGGTGCGGCGAGGACAGTGGCCAGGGCGGCGAATGCGTAAGGGTATTTCATGTTGTCTCTCCTCTGTTGTCGATAAGACGACGGCTGTCATCTGGATTTGGATCCTGTGAACGCGGATCGTCGGAACCTTGAACCGCGACTCGCCAAGCGGGGATGCCCTCATCGGCGCTCTGGCCGATGGCGGTGAGCCGCATCTCCCACTGCCATGGGCCGTCCGGCCCGCTCCGCGCGGCGATGTGGGTGATCCCTCCCTGGGGGGCGATCAGGGCCAGGGTCTCCAGCCTCACCCGCCGGCCGGGGACCGGGGTGAGGCAATGGACGGCGGATTGCCGCCAGACCCCCTGGGACTCCTGCCAGGCGCGCTGGTAGCTGGAGTTTAGGAAGGCCCCGAGGGGGCGGGTCAGCCAGAGCCAGACCCGCATAACCTGTCCGGCGGGAAAAAGCCGCGCCGGCGGGCTGTCGCGCCACTGCCGGGCATCCGCCAGGGGTGTCAGCCCGACGGCGAGCAGCAGCAGGTCCAGCCAAGGGTCGGCCGGGCCGTCGCGGTCAAAAAAGGCCAGGGCCGCCCCGGTGTGAACAAAGGCCGCGCTGGCCCCGCCAGCGGCGGCGAGCCGGGTCTGCCCCGTCAGGGTGATGACCGTCTCCGCCTCCCATTCGTGCCAGGGACCGCCATCCTCGCGGGTCTCGAAATAGAGCCGGCGGCCGGCGGGCAGGGTCAGTGCCCGCGTCAATGCAGGATTGGCATGGGCCGGCCCCAGGCGATCCCCCTGGGCGGGGAGATGGGCGGGCCACCAGGCGATCCCCTCCGCCGCCCGTTGCATCAGGTTGATCAGGTGGAAGGGGCGGGTGGGACTGCCCAGGGCGCGTCCGTCCTGGACATGCAGGTGGAGGTGGGGCTGGGGCGAGCGCCCGGAGCTGCCGCAGGCCCCCAGGAAATCCCCGGCCTTGACCCAGGCCCCGACGGTGGCGGCGAGGCTGCCCTGACGAAGGTGGGCAAGCAGGACATGGGCACCGCCCGCCGTGCGGATCAGCACATAGTTGCCCCAGTTCTCGCGGGTGTTGACCTCGCCGGGCGGGTTGTCGATGACCCCGTCTCGGATCGCCACCACCTCGCCCGCAGCCGGGGACAGTACCGGCAGCCCGAAGGCGTGGTAGTCGGCAAGGGCCAGACCCTCGCCAGCGAAGCTCCGGCCGCCCTCGACGATGAAGAAATCCAGCCCGTGCCGCCAGGGACCCCGATGGGTATGCGCCCCGTCGAAGCCTTGATAGATCTGCCACTCCCCCAGGAAGGGCACGGCCAGCGGCACACTGCCGCGCGGCCCCAGACGCAGGGACTCCAGATGCAGGGCCTCGGCGTGCTGCTCGGGCAGGGCTGGGTGGGCGAGGCTCAGGTAAAGGCCCCGGCCTGCCAGCCGCGCCCCTGAGAGCATGAGCAGGCTGGCGGCGACGAAGGGTGCGGAGAAGGGATAGAGCCCCAGGGGTGTCAGCCAGAAGCTGAGCAGCAGCCCGACCGGGGCCGCCAGGGCCGCCGCGAACAGGGCGAGCAGGAAACCGCCCAGGCCGGGCGCGGCATAGATCCCGCCCACCGTCAGGGCTGCGAGGATGAAATTGAACCCCAGGGGTGGAACCTCGGCGAGGGGTGCCCAGAGGGCGAGCACGGCGTAGCCCACTGTGAAGCCGGTGACCGCCAACCAGGCAAGCCAGCGCGAGGCCAGGGTCAGCGCCGCGAAGACCAGCACCCCGGCCAGGGGGTGGGGCGAGAGGAAGATCCATCCCAGGCTCTTGAGGAAATCGCCCAGGGGTGGGGCGAAGGTCACCGCCGGCAGCAGGCCGGCTGCGGGGATGGCGGCGGGCTGGATCGGCAGCCAGAGCCAGAGGGCGAGGGTGAAGGGCAGACTCAGCACCGGCAGTTCACCCGCCCGCCACAACAACGGCGCCAACGCAGCAGTGATCCAGGTGGCCGTAGAGGCGGCCAGGATCAGGGTCGCCAGCCCCAGCCAGGACCCGAGTTGGAACAGGCCCAGGGTCAGGCCGGTGAGCAGGGCGTTGACGAAGGCGGCCCGGCGCACCCCCTCCGGCAGGGCAAAGGCACGGCACAGCAGGGACGAGACCACGACGGCGCCCAGCCCGCCCAGCGCGGCTCGGGGAAAGACCCCCGTGGCCGCGAAGCAGAGGGCGCCCACGGCGGGGCGCTCGGTGAAGACGACCGCGCTGTAGCCGGAGAAAAAGGCCCGGGCATGGGCGGTCAGGCCCCGGAGGAAGTCAGTCCGCGCCATCGCCGTCCTCGATGTAGGGCTGGGCCAGGCAGGCCGGCAGGCGTTCCTGGGCCGTCACCACGGAAAGGTCCTCGCGCACCCGCACGACCTCGGCCCCGCCGCCTTCCATCAGCATCACCACGTTGGGCCGGTATTCGATGAATTGCAGCCATTGGCTGTTGTTGTAGGCCCCCGCCGGGTGGAAGACCAGCAGGTCGCCCACCACCAGGGGCGGCATCTGCACGCTGTGGCGCAGGACATCGATATTCATGCAGAGGGGGCCGTAGAGGACTGTCTCCTCGGGGATGCCCTCCAGGCGGCGCGCCGGGCGCACCTCGTGGTTGTACCAGAAGGCGGTGAACAGCAGGTTCACCCCGGCGTCCAGGACCACCCCGCGCCGACCGTCGGGCAAGCGCTTGTTGGCGGCCACGCTGGCGATGAGCGATCCGGCGTCGTCCACCACCGCCCGGCCGGTCTCAAGGATCAGCGCCGGCCGTGGCAGACCGCGGGCCTCGCGCTCGCGGGTGCCGGCCATGAGGGCGTCGCAGACCGCCTCGGCGTACTGTTCCGGCGAGGGCACGATCTGCTCGGGCGGTAGATAGACCCCCTGCAAGGCATTGCGGGAGGCGAAGCCGCCACCGATGTCCAGGTATTCGATCAGGGCGCCGGTCTGGATCTCCACCGTATCCATGAAGGCGGTGAGGATGCGCACGGCGGCCGCGTAGGCGCGTGGATCGGTGATGAAGGTGCCGATGTGGCTGTGGAGCCCGGTGAGTTTGAGGTGGGAACTGCTGGCCACGCGGCGGGCAGCGTCCAGGGCCTGCCCCGACTCCAGGTTGAAGCCGAACCGGCTCCAGGGGTCCGTGAGACCGGTATCGAAGTTGAGGCGGATGCCGACGGGCAGGGCCTTGCCCAGCCTGCGCGCCACCTCCTCCAGACTGTACAGCTCGTCCAGGGAGTCGAGATGGATGCGCGCGCCCTCCGCCGCCGCCCGCTCAAGGGCCGCGCGGGGCTTGTAGGGACCGTTGAAAATGATGCGATTGCCCGGCACCCCGAGGGCGCGCGCCTTCTCGTATTCGAAGGCGGAAACCACTTCGGCCCAGTAGCCCTCCTGATGCAGGGTATTGCACACGGCGCCCAGGTAGTTGGTCTTATACGACCAGGCATTGATGACGCGCGGCCAGCGCGTAGCAAAGGCGCGCACCAGGCGGCGGGCATTTTCGCGCAGGCGTTTCTCGGAGAACACGAACAACGGCGAACCGAAGCGGGCGATGAGTTCCGCCACCGGCGTCCCCTCGATGGCCTCCGTCACCAGGTGGTGCCGGGCCGCGCCGAACTTGTTCAGGCCGCTGTTGTGCGAGCGAATGGACGGGGTGACCCAGGTCTTGCGTAGAGATGATTGTTTCATGCGCAACGCCTCCCCTTTGTGGTGGCCCCTGGCAGACAGCCGCCGCCGGTGACCATCGACTCGAATTCCTCCAGGCTCACGATGGCCTCCCAGGCGTGGCGGATGAACATCACCCCGGCGGGGGCGGGCGGCAGTACGGCCCGAGGCTGTCCCAGGGCGAATCTCACCAGGGCCTCCGGCAGGTTCAACCCGGCCCCGGCGGAGAGATAGATCCAGGCGGGAAATCGCGGGTTGATCTCGATGAGACTGAGCCGCCCGTCGGGGGCGCGCATCATCTCCACCTCCAGCGGGCCGCGCCAGCGGGTGGCGGCGACCAGCCGGGCGGCGGCGGCGAGCAGCGCCGGGTCCTCGATGGTCACCCCTGCCCAGGCCTTGCCCTTGTCCGTCAGCGCCCGTTTTTTCATCATCACGGCGGCGATCAGCCCGCCTTCACCGTCTCCCAGTCCAGCCAGGTTCACTTCCTCGCCGGGCGCCAGCTTCTGCGCCAGCACGGGCAGACCCCAATCGCCGGCGATCTGGCGAAAGGCAGCGACCGCCTCGCCGGGTGTGCGGACTATCCTTGCGTCGTAAAATAACCCTTTGACCACCAGCGGATAGCTGAACCCCTCGGCGGCACAGGTGTGAAACCAGTCTTCCCGGAACAGGGAATGCGTCTCCGGCACAGTGGCTCCGGCCTCCCGTGCCAGTTCCTGCAAACGATCCTTGGCCCGCATCTGGAGCTGCCGGGGGTCGGGAACCGCCATCCGCACCCCCCACTCGGCCAGCAGGGGCGCGAGCCGGGAGAAGACCGGCAGTTCCGCGTCCAGGCAGGGGATCAGCAGATCGAACCCTTCCCGCTCGTGGAGCAGGGCCAGCCGCGCAGCAAAGGCCTCCTCCCCCGCCGAAGGGTAAGGCAACAGGTAGGCCGCATCACACAGCTCCGGCAAGTAGAGACCGGGATCGAAGGCGTCGTAGGAGAGACCGACCAGGCGCACGTCCAGGCCGCGCGCCTCCCGCAGGCAGCGGGCCACCGCGAGACCGGGACCGGGATTGTCGGGGCGGGCATTCATGCCCGTGATTCCCAGGGTGATCGTCCGGCGGCTCATCGCAGCACCTCCCGCAGGCGGGCGGCGAAGTCCATCAGGTCGCGCTCCAGGATGGCGGGTGGGGCGTCGTATTCCTGGGCGAGGGATTCGACCAGCCTCGCCATGTCTGCCGACCCCTCCTGCAAGCCCCGCAACACCGCGATGCCGGTATCGTTGGCGGTGAAGCTGCCGCCCGAGACCGGATCGAAGACGAAGCCGCTGGCCGAGAGGGCGAGGCGTCCCAGTACCTCGGTGGGCGGGAAGATCCCGGCGCGGGGGTCCTCCTCCGCCTCCCAGGGGAGATGGGCGGCCAGTGCCCGCGCATCGGCGCCGACGGGGTCCCTCCAGGCGCGGCACAGGGCCTGCCATAGGGAATCGGTCAGGGTCTCCGCCTTGACATTCGGGGGTAGCCCAGGCAAAGCCGCCAGGCGACTGGCGAGTTCGGCGTGAACCTCTAACCGCAGGGCTTCGAGCCGCGCCCGTTGCGGGGCGCAGTCCAGTGGCTGGCAACAGAGCAGGCCCAGATTGCCCCCCGCCTCGATCTGATCGGCGATGAAGCGCAACAGCCCCGTCCGCCCGGCCGCCATGCCCGAGAGGGCCACCGAGAGGCGCCCGGCGCGGGAATCGATCCAGGCGTCGAAGATCGCCCCCTTGCTGGGAAAGTGCCGGAACATGACGCCCTCGGAGACCCGTGCGTATTCAGAGATCAGGGCCGTGGTAGCGGTCATCAGGCGGTCCTCCCGCGCCAGCCGGTCGATGGCGGAGAAGATGGCAATACTGTGCTTGTTAGGTTTGGTCATGGCAGCCTGACTGGGGTCCGAGGTAATGTACGATAAAGGTCCTTGAGATCCGGCAAGAGCCTCAATGAAAGTAAATACTTGCACAAGCACTTTGTAATACAGTGACTTGGATCGGCTGAGTATCCGCGCGCCCCGCTGACAGGAAGCTGACGCGAAGATGACAAAAATGTAATCCTGGAAAGCAACCCTCGATTCAGAAAATGGCTCCAACGATAATGAGAAGTGGTGCAGGGATGCACCGGTTACGGACCGAAGGATGGAAATGCCATATTGCCAATGCATCTGACGTAGACGAGACTTCATGCCTGCGCCCCGTGCCCCTGTGGTCAAACCAGGTTTTCCAAAATGAAACTGCTCATCGTCGAAGACGAACCCAAGACCGGTGATTACTTGCGCCAGGGGCTGATGGAGGCGGGGTTTGTGGTGGATCTGGCGCGCAACGGGCTGGACGGGCACCACCTGGCCATGACCGGGGACTACGACCTGATTCTTCTGGACCTGATGCTGCCGGATGTGGATGGACTGCGGATTCTGGGGGCGCTACGGGACTCGGACGCGACCGTGCCGGTGCTTTTCCTTACCGCCCGCGACAGCGTGGAGGACCGGGTCCGGGGGCTGGAGCAGGGAGCGGACGACTACTTGGTCAAGCCCTTTGCCTTTGCCGAGCTGCTGGCGCGGGTGCGTACCCTGCTGCGCCGGGGCAAGATGCCGGCGGTGCCGGACCTGCTGCGGATTGCCGACCTGGAGCTTGATCTGGCCCGCCGGCGCGTCACGCGCGCGGGCCGCCGCCTCAATCTGACGGCCAAGGAGTTCGGCCTGCTGGAGCTGCTGGCACGCCGCCGGGGCGAGGTGCTGCCGCGTTCCCTGATTGCCTCCCAGGTATGGGACATGAACTTCGACAGCGACACCAACGTCATTGACGTGGCCATCCGCCGTCTGCGCGCCAAGATCGACGAGGGGTTCGAGCCCAAGCTCATCCATACCCTGCGCGGCATGGGCTACAAGCTGGAAGACCTGTCCCCATCGCCATGATCTCCCGCTCCATCGCCCTGCGTTTCGCCCTCACCTCGTTTCTGGGGACGGCGCTGATTCTGGCCGGGCTCGGGTTCTATCTGCTGCGCGCCGTGGACGCCTATTTCGAGGCGTCCGACCGGGCCGGGCTGCATCACCTGGGCCATATGGCGCGAGGCAGGCAGGGCATCTCCAGCCTGGCGGAGCAGACGGAGAGCATGCGCCTGCGCGACGGTATCTTGCGGGTTCGGGAGGGAGTGGGGGTCAGGTCTAGAATCGAAGCGCTTTTATTTCTAGACCTGACCCCATGCCCTCTTCATGCCCTCTTCTTTCTTTCAGGGTCTCCAGGGAGGAGTAGATCCCCACCAGACCGGCCACGGCCACCGGGACACCGGCGGCGACCAGAAAGGCGAAGTAGATCTTCGACGAAAGGCCTTTGAAGCGGGCGAGGATTTTCACGAAGGGCCGGTTCCCGTTGAAGTGCATCCTGGAAATAGGGTGCCCGGTGGGAGGGGCATCTACTTATCCCGGCGGGCCGGGATCACTACGCGCAGGTAGTCATCGGTCAAATCAAACTCCGCCTCCTTGCCGGCATATTCGCGTGTCAGGGGCACGATCTTGCGGCGCACGCCCATGCCGCGCGCATCGACGTAGCCATAGTCGCGCATGATCTCCATGATGATCGGATTACGGGGCGAGCGTTGGCCAGCCAACATTTTTTCGATAGTCATCGAGTTTTGTAATGCGCCGGGGCTGGTCACTTCCAGGCGGTCGGCATAGTTGACCACTTCAACCTCTATCGACCGCGTCCAGTCGCGGTGGACCAGCGCATTGAGAAGCGCCTCGCGGACGGCATCGAGCGGGTAGCGGTAGCTCGACTCTCGGCGCAGCCCCTCATTGATTTTGTCCCCCTCTTCCGAGATGAACGGACGCATCCTATCGATCAGGCGTTCGATCAATCCCTCTGCGACGATGTTCCGCCCAGCACCCGGTCTGCCTTCCCACAGGGCGACCAGAGGGCCATCCAGTACTGTGTCGTCCTGTGCCCGGTAATCCTTCGCATCGCCTGCAAAAGACATCCAGCGGACTCCCGCGTAACGCAGGCAGCGGCGCGGGCTGCGGCCAAATAGCGCCAAACCGGCAATGGTGCAGGCAGGGGGGGCGTCCGGGCGGGCGACCATGAATCCCAACCCGGTCAGCCGCCGTTCCCAGTCGCTGGCGGATTGCGGAGCCATGAGATCCCCCGCGATATTCACCAGATAATCGCCGAGGCGCGCCTGATCCAGGTCATCCAGCGTGCTGCCGGATACCGGTAGGGTTTCGGCATGCAACATCCCGCCGCTTTCAAACAGTCGGGCTTGCTGTTCTCGGGTCGCCAGGCGTGAGGTGCTGCCGACGCGGAGGTAAATTTCCTCGCGATTGTTATTGCGCACGACATAGGGCTTGGCCGTGCCTTGTGTCAGCGAAATGACCGCCACGCGCTTGCCGTCGTCGAGTGCGATTTCTTCGTAAAAAGGCAGGGCCAGCGGGCGGACGTATCGGCCAAACACGCTATCCATCACCCAGGTTTCCAGGTCGGGGCGCTGGATGCCGCTGATGGCGCCGTCGTCTTCCACGCCCAATAGCAGTTTTCCACCCTGAAAATTGAGCAGTGCCACAACCTCTTTCGCAAGCTGTTCCGGGCGCAGGTCATCGCGCTTGAACTCCACGCCGGAGTTCTCAGGGTTGGCGATAATTTCGAGCAATTCAGATTTCAGCATGCCGCCTACCCCTAAAACTCATATTTTTCTTTGCGCTGGATGAACGCATCCCGCCCGCCTTCGAGAATATTGGCCACCTGATCGCGAATGATGGGCACGTCGATCGAACCCTGAGCCTCGAAGGTCAACGACCCATGATTTTCAACCATCGTGAATACACCGATCCATTCGGCGTCGCCAAATACCGGGATGTTGGCATTGTGCGTGGCAAACAGAAATTGACGGCTGGTCTTGGCCGCGCGCAATTCGTGGACAATGCGTTCGGCGATAAAAGCGTTGTCCAGATTGTCCTCGGGCTGATCCATGATGAGCGGATCGACGTTTTCCAGTAGCAGCATGTGCAGGATCGCCGTGCATTGTTGGCCGGTCGACAGCTTGTCCAATGGCCGGAAAACAGCCTCCGCCTGGCCATGCGCCACGTTCAGGGAAATGTCTATCCGGTGATGGAGTTCCAGGGCCTCCAGTTCCATCAGGCGAGAGGCGGCTAGTTTCGTCAAAGCATCCGCGACCAAGAGGGTTACTCCTGGATAATTCAGATAGAGTTCGGCAGAGCCTTGACGAATTGTTTGCGCCAACGCTGAAGGACTGATGGTTTCCTGGTCGTCGATCCACGACAGCCGCCTTTCGCCTACGCCCTCAAGTTTGCTATCCAGCAAGAAGGTTCTCAGCGGGGTTCGATCCGCATCGGCCACCACCTCGACCTTGAGTTTTCCCTCCAGGCGGCGATTCAATTTCTTGGCCGCGCTCCGCAAGCTCTTGATGCGCTGAACGCGAAGATCCGACAACTCCGCAAGCAGATTCCGACGCTCCTGCTGTAGAGAGGCAAGCAGCTTGTCGTGATTGGCGACACGAGTTTCAAGCGGCTTGATGCGCTCGATGTCCTGTAGCAGCCGCTGATAGGCTGTTCCCACTTCCTGACCGCTTTTTCCGGCTGTCGCCGGGAGGCTGCGCAGGGCCTTTTCCAGTTGCGCCTCACCCAGTTGAATCGACTGTTCCCATGAAGCAAGTTGAGTTGCCAATTGCTGCTCGCCGTTAGCCAACTCGGTTGTCAGTTCGGCAAGATGACATTCAAACTCCTGGCGCAGTTTGTCCAGAATGGTGCGCACCGGGCTGAGTAACGCAGCATTGGGCAATCCTTCCAGCGCCTTGTCGCTAATAAAGGTCAGGTCAGGCAAGTTGTCCTGAAGGCTCGCCACGCCATCCTTTAAATGCCGGATTTCTTCATGGGCGCGTTCGGCGATTTGCCGCTCGCGGGCAAACAGCGGCGTCTTGGCAAGCTTTTCCTGAATCCCCGAGGCTTGAAAGCCCTGAAGTTGCTCGACCAGTTTTGGCAAACGTGCAATTTGGGCCTTCAGGTCATCGACCTCGCCCAACGTCTTGACCAGCTTCTGCTGATTTTCACGCAGGCGCTTCTTGAGAGTGGCGTTGTGTTGCGCGTAGTCACCATCACTGGGCAGAAAACGATCCAACAACTGAATGCGGCTCTGCTCATCCTGCGCCAACTCGTAGATTTCGTTCTGTCCGTAGATGTCGATTCCCGGCAACAGGTCGCGCGGTTGCAGGGTCGATACATTGCCACTCTCGTCACGCACGATAGCCATCTCGCCATGGCGCCTGGATACGCGATAGCGCTTGCCATGCTGGGAGGAAGAAACGACCTCAACCTCGATTCGTCCTGACGCCTTGCCCAAATTTTCCTTGATGATCTCAAGATGAAGTTTTTGCGCCTGTTTGCCTTTTGGTGGAATGTCCAACACGTAACGCAGGCATTCCAGCAACGTCGATTTACCCGTTCCGCGTCCTCCGATCACCGTGTTCAGGTGCCGGGAAAAGGCAATCTCCACGCCATCGAGATAGCCGCCCGAGACGGTCATGGACAGGATCTCGCCAGCCGTCACTTCCGGTTTTTGCGAGTTCAGGCGGATGCGTGATTCCGGGTCAAGGAAAGCGACCTTGAAGGCATCGAAGGTCGGCTTCGTCATCTTGATCCAGCAGGTGGCGCTGGTATCGTCAAGGTCGGAAGGCTGGGCGACATCTCTGGCGTTGATGACCGCGATGGGGCGTTCGCGCTTCCAGTTGGGGTCCTTGTTCAGAACGATGCTTTTGTATTCGTGCGGTAAATCGTTGACCGAACCGGAAATTTGTACCGCCTTGACCAAATCGCTGCGCTGCCAGGTATGAACCGATTTCTGGGACAAAAGGCCGCTGGCTTGTGTTGCGTGCGCCGCATACCAAAAGCCACCCAGTTCCTTGATCGTTTCGGCCAATTGAATACATCCAAGTCTTGAGGGTCGTACCTTTTCCTCGGGGTCGGTCAGTTGCAGGCTTCCCAGATAACGGTTCAACTGATCCTTGGTGGTGTCTTCCGGGAACAGGCAGACCATATGAATCTTCTCGGTCGAGGCAATCTCGAAACCGGGAAATACGATGATGCCGTGGGGCGCCAACAGATTGCGCAGCGTATCGACACTATCCACGCTGCCGTGGTCGGCCAGGCCGACGACCTTGATATCGAGTTCCAGGCACTTTGCTAGCAAGGCTTGGCTGTAGTTATCCTCGCTCAGACCGTGCTCGCCACCCCGGTAGGCACTGTTGTAGCCAACAGGATTCACCTGCAAAGCGCAACGCCAAAAGCGGGCATAAGTGTATTTATCGCTCATGTTCTGTCCTGCGTCTTGTCGGCGATCTGTGCCGTGATCCAGCGATCCAGTTCCGTGCGGCGGAAGCGCCAGGTGCCGCCCAGCTTGAAACCGGGAATCCGGCCTTGTTGGGCCAAACGGTATAGCGTTTTCTTGCCCGCCTTCAGGTAGGCGGCAACTTCATCGAGCGTGAGTATTTCGCCGTCGGCTTCGGTCATGATGTCTGGCAGCGTGGTTGGCATATCCTGGCGGAATGTTCCAAAGTCTGGCCAATTTTGCCACCTTTGGGGGAACAGAGCCAATCGGTATAGGAATACCTCCTTTCAACCGCGTAGGAGCGAACTTGTTCGCGACCGGTCCGGCAAGATCGCGAACAAGTTCGCTCCTACATCATCTCCGCTCATGCACTCAGCTTCCGGGTGAACGGCCATACGCGGGTTTGTACGGGCGGGTTTTAAACCCGCCCCTACGATATTCTTTTCGGGAGTTGCCTCCCTCCCCCAGTGGGGGAGGGTTGGGGAGGGGGAAAAGGGTCGATCCGAGCATGAGTGCTTGGTTTACGCCTGGCCCTCCCCCCAACCCCCTCCCAGAGGGAGGGGGGGCTGAATAGTTAGTGCGGCCAGGCGAGGTCGTGATGTTCCAACGGGTGGGAATCCCGTTCCGGAAGGCAGGCCAGCCACCGGGTAGAGAACTCTGGGTCGGCGGGAGCGATCCCAAAGGGTAAGCACAGGGTGATCGAGATGACAGGCCGTAAGCGCAAGCTGAAGTGATAGAGCCTCGAAAGCAGCAAACGAGAAGGACGACGCGGTTAACTGCGCGGAAGTCACCACTGGGGAGCGCGCAAGGCAAGTGCTCCCTGGCTTCTCCGGGGTCGAAGAGCATGGCATGTCAGACAAGGGGAACAGACGGCAACCTGGGAGACCTGATGAAGTCCCGGAAGGAAGCGGGTCAAGCCCAACAAGCGATAAGAAAGCAAGGCGGGTGGAAGCGACATCAGGAGTCGGATGGCGGCGTAGTACCGAAGGCGGGTAATGCCGCTGGAGGGAAGGCCGCCACAAGAGTAACGGCGTTTGTGAGGAAACAGGCATCATGCCCAGACATGAAGAAAGCGTGGAAACGAAACTACAACGCATAGCGGAGAAAGCCGGCAGAGAACCGAAGTTCCAGTTCACCAGCCTGTTTCACCTGATGAACGAAGAACGCCTGCTGGGGTGCTACGAGCGGCTGAGGAAAGACGCTGCGGCGGGCATCGACAAGGTGACCAAGGCTGAATACGGAGCCAACTTGACGACCAACCTGCAAGAACTGGTCAAGCGGCTGCACCGGATGAGTTACCGGCCCCAGCCGGTGCGACGGGTCTACATCCCCAAACCGGGGAGCGACAAGAAGCGACCCCTGGGCATCCCGGCGCTGGAAGACAAACTGGTACAAGCGGGGCTGTCGCGCATCCTCCAGGCCGTGTACGAGCAAGACTTCATCGACGACTCCTACGGGTTCCGACCTGGACGGGGCTGCCATGACGCCCTGCGGGCACTCAGCCAGACGGTAGAAGACCACCCGGTCAACTGGATCGTCGAAGCCGGCATACGCGGCTTCTTCGACAACGTAGACCAGGACCACCTGATGGCCTTCGTGGCCC
>JAHJDE010000126.1 GCA_018812525.1 Gammaproteobacteria bacterium | reverse complement strand
TTGCATTTGAGTCAAATTCTGCTGCAACGCGTAGGAGCGCCTTGCAGGCGCGATCTTCACCACCCCAATCGCGCCTGCAAGGCGCTCCTACAGTATGGCGGCGTAATTCACGTCTCGTCGGTCTGAGGTGGAGCCTCGCTCGGTCGTATAGCCCGATACGGCACTCGCTCGGAAAATTCCCTGGCAAATCAAAATCCGGCGCGATCATCACGGCAATTCATGAAGTATCCGGGTTAAGATTGAGCGTTCTGAGTGCTATTTTATTGCCGTTTACCTTACTCCATTCATGCACTACTGACAGCATCCATGACATTGGAAGAGAATCAAGACGAGGAGCAGGCCTTTCGCCATCTGGGGCCGGATCAGATCCTCAATGCCGTGGAAGCGACCGGCTTGCCTTGCGATGGGCGAATGCTGGCCCTGAACAGCTACGAGAACCGGGTCTATCAGGTCGGTATCGAAGAGAGCACTCCCCTGATCGTCAAGTTCTACCGGCCCGGCCGCTGGACAGACGCCTCGATCCTGGAGGAACACGCCTTTGCCCTGGAGCTGGCGGCCCAGGAAATCCCGGTCGTCGCCCCGCTGGCCGATGACGAGGGACGGACCCTGCATCGGCAGGGACCCTACCGCTTCAGCCTCTTTCCCCGGCGCGGGGGTCGCCCGCCGCAACTGGACAATCCCGAGCACCTAGAGCAGTTGGGCCGCTGCATGGCCCGCATCCATCTGGTGGGTGAGAGCCGCCCCTTCCAGGCCCGGCCGACCCTGGGGGTCGAGGGCCTCGGTGTGGATTCATACCAGTTCCTGCTGGAAAAGGACTTCATCCCCGCCGGTCTTGTGCAGAGTTATCGAACCCTGGCGGTGGAGCTGATCGAACGGATCCGGGACGCCTTTCGCCGGGCGGGGGAGATCGCCTATCTGCGGCTCCACGGCGACGCCCACGGCGGCAACATCCTCTGGACCGAGACCGGCCCCCATTTCGTCGATCTGGACGATGCCCGCATGGGTCCGGCGGTCCAGGACCTCTGGATGTTTCTCTCGGGGGATCGGGGCGAACGTAACCAGGCCCTCTGCGACCTGCTGGAAGGCTACAGCCAGTTTCGCGACTTCGAACCCCGCGAACTGCAACTCATCGAGCCACTCCGCACCCTGCGCATGATGCATTACGCCGCCTGGCTGGCGCGGCGCTGGGGCGATCCTGCCTTTCCCCGCGCCTTTCCCTGGTTCAACGAACCGCGCTATTGGGACGACCATATCCTCAGCCTGCGGGAGCAGGCGGCCCTCCTGGACGAACCGGCACTGGTCTGGGATTGAGATTGGTTGGGATAGGGCCAAAAATAACTTCCCGAGTTAACCGCAGCCCGCCGCTCGCCATGAGCCCTTCGTCTTCGCTCAGGACAGGCCCTTCGACTTTGCTCAGGAGAGCCTTGTCGAAGGACTCACCACGAACGGGGAAGGTATTTGGCCCTATCCTCAGGGGTTCTTCATGGAGCCTGCGGAGACTTGATTGCCGCCATCGGCCTTGGCCTGTTGCAGGGCCTTGTCCGCGACCAGCATCATGGCCTGGTAGCTCCGGCCCCCGGACGGCAGGGTGACGAGACCGATGCTGAGGGTGGGGGCCATGAGGGTTTCAAGACCCTCGATTTCGATTGGGGATTTGACGACGGCCTGGCGCAGCTTTTCGGCCACCACCACGGCGCGGAAGCTGGGCGTATCCGACAACAGGGCGGCGAACTGGCCGGGGCCCACGCGAACGACGCAATCCTCGGCCCGCAGGTTTCCGATCAGGGTCCCAGCGATGCGCCTGACACAGGTCTCTGCCGTCTTGATGCCATGGTTGTTCCGATAGTTGTTGAAGTGGTCAATCTCCAGGCGCAGCAGCGAAAGCGGCAAGCGTCGGCGGACATGGCGGCTCGATTCGGCATTGAATCGCTCCAGAAAGACGTGTTCGTTCGGCAGACCGGTCAGGTGGTCGAAATAGGCCCGTTCAGCATGACGGTCGGCCTCGATCAGGGCTGCCATGCCGTTGGCCAGCGGGGCCAAATGCAGGATCAGGCTGCGATCGAATCCGCCCTTCCGGTTGCCGATGGCGACCAGGCCCGAGACCTTGTCGCGGATGCTCAGGGGGATGGCCAGAAAATTACGGAGCATGGGGTTGCCGGGGAGGGTGCCGAGGCTCCGGGTGTCCTGGAAGGGCCGATTGGAGATGACCGGCATGCCGGAATGGAAGAGATCGTCTATCACCGATCCCGGCAGCAGGGGGAACTCCAGTTGCGACGATGTCTCGGGCTGCCATGGAATGCCGCTTACGTCCCCGTTCCGGCTCTGGCGCAGGGCGTGAATCTTGAGAATCCCCTCAGTTTCGGTGCTTTCGGTGATAAAGCCGTAATCGGACTCCGTATGGGTCATCACCCCGGCCAGCAGCCGGTCGAAGAGAATGCTGCGCTCCGTACCCGAGACAAAATCGGAGTTGAAGCGGGAGAGCAACGAGATCAACACCTCGTAGTCCTTGCAGGTCGCCTCGAAGGGACGGCTGCAACTGCCTTGGTAGCCGGAGGATTTCATGGGGGCTGGTGGGCTCGAACCTGGATCGCCTCAAGTTATCAAGCAACGGAAAGGCAGGCAAGGGGAAGGTTCTCAGTTTCTCAGTTGCCCCGGCAGCGGAAAAAAGGGGAGCTATACTGAACCTAAAGGATTATGAGTGACCTAAACATCGGGAGGAGCGCCGGCGAGGAAGGGGGATTGGGTGGAAGGAGATCGTTCCCCCGCCGGGGATCTGACGTCAGGCTTTCAGCTTATTTCTGAATTCAAGTGAGAACGGAGAAAGACCATGATTTACCGTACTTTAACAATGGCTGCGATGGTAGTTGCGTTCGGGTTTGCCGGGGCCGGTGCCGCCGCTTCCGAGCGGGCAGCGGGGCTGTATGAACCGGATCTGGCCCTGATGGATCAGGTAGTGAACTCCAGCAAGGGTGAGATCCAGCTTGCCCGGCGCGGGCGTAACGCGGCCCTTATCGGCGGCCTCGTCGCAGGCGCCCTCATCACGGGGGCGGTCATGTCCAATGAGCGGCGGGAGAGGAGGAATGAGCCGCGGGAGAGGCCGAATTATTACTATGACCGTCGCGGTTACCGGGGTGATGGCTACCACAACGCCAAGAGGCGATGTGCCGACAGGTACAACTCTTATAGCTGGAAAACGGATACCTTCATCACCTATGGCGGTTACGAGAAGCTATGCCCTTACGTGAGACCTTACTACTGATCCAGTCGCTCTGACGTCGTATCAAGGTCACTCGGCACCGGTGATTTTTCCCCTCTCCCCTCGCGGGGGAGAGGGGAATGATTGCGCAGCCTCAAAGTCCTGATCAGATCATTCCAGGGATTTCCGCTGGACCGCGTTGGCCATCAGGTAGTGGTAGCGCTCCCGCAGTTGTTCCTTGTCGTAGGGATAGGCGATGGGACATTCAAAGTTTTCGCAGAATCCGCCGTCGGTCAGGTAGTCGTAGACCAGATAGGGGACGCCGAAGTGGTGGATGGTGGGCAGTTTTCTCGGCTTGCCGTCCTGAATCACCAGGACGCGGTTGTGGTAGACACTGTCCTTGGTGTTATGCAGATAACCCAGTGCCTTGTATCTTTCGGGTCCTCCGCCGAGGAAGGGGAGATGGTCCGCCAGGGCGATGACGAGCGACTTGGGGTAATGACGGTTGATCCATTCCAGGTATTCCGCGAGGGGGCCGCTACGGTAATAGGAGATATTGACGATTTTCTCAAGGAACGCCTCCTTGCTCTTCACCTTCCACTTGATCGGACGCTGCACATCAAAATATAAATGGCCATAGAGGGTCAGCAGGTAGTTGAACAGGGGCTTGCGCGACTGGCGCTGTTCCAGGAAATCCCGGTTCTGGTCGTAGAGGGCGCCGTCGAAAAGATACTTGTACCCCCTTTCCAGCCGCAGGTAAGTGGGTAGGTCTGTGTGTTCGCGGGCGAAGTAGGTCTCCGTGAACCCCATACCGGGATAGGCCCGGTTGACGTTGAAAAACGCCGGGATATAGGGATCGTTGGCCAGGGTGTCATAACCCAGCTCCGACAGGACCTGGGGCAGGCAGGGAATGGGGTTGCCCGCGAAGAGGTTGAACTCGACCTTGTTGAATTCGGCGAAGGCGGGGAGGCCGCAGAGGACCTCGAATTCGGCCTGGGGGGTTCCGCCGCCAAACATGGGTGACACGGAGAGCCCCAGGGCCTTGTCATATCGGCGGCGGAAATTGGGGGCAAGATATTCGTCCCGTTCCTTGTACGGCTCCAGCAGGCGGGGGTCGAGGAAGCTCTCCAGCAGGATCACAAAAACCTGGCGGTCCCGCCGGGCATGTTCCCTAAGGTAGCCCAGCACCTGATTATAGTATTGACGCTGGCTCTCGTTTCCCGCGTGGCTTTCCAACCCGGACAAGGCCAGTTGGCGTCTGGCCTCATTGTAGACCGCCAGGGTCAGGCGCCCGTTACGGGCCGCGTTCTCGGATTGCAGCCAGGTGTTGAGTCTGAGGCGTCCAGCATCCATGCCGTTGATCACCAGTGCCGGAGAGGCCACCAGGGCGATGCCGAGGCCCAGAAGGGGAAGGGCGGCCAACAGGGATCGACGGTTGTATTCCATGCAGCGCAGGGCGCACCAGGCTGTTCCCAGCAGCGTCAGGATGAGGCCGGTGCGTAGCCAGAAATCGCCTACCAAAAACAATTCCGGCAGCTCGTTGAGCTGCGCCAGCGCCGGGACTTCTCCGAACAAGAAGAGATAGCTGTCATGCACGGCATAGAGGCCGAAGATTGGCAGCGCGGCCAAGAGTGGTCGCCAGCGCGAAGGGCGCAGGATCTGGTTGAAGGTGAAAAAGAGGTAAAGGCAGAAGGGAAATTCAATGTGGAATACGTCGATATGCCCCTTGAAATCGACATACTCACCCAGCCACCAGATCAAGACGAACCAGAGGCTGAAGGCCAGGTAGATCCGAGTTGCGCGGTAAAGGGACAAGCCCAGGCCCAGGATCTCCCCTGGCGACGGCCAAGGCAAGCCGGCTTCGACGTCAAGGGGCGAAGCCAACCGGATGTCCGCCAAGGCGGAATCACCCTCGGGATGACTCATCTATGGCTCCTCGAACCGGCGTGATCGGTTCTGTTGGACGTATGGAAGGCATGAGGGAATGGGACCTGGCGTCTGGGAGGAACGTCTTTGCAAGACGGTTCACAGTGCGTTTAGTGTAACACCATACCCCTGGGACAAACAGCGGGACGATGTGGGTCAGAAGCCCATCAATGCCATGCCGGATTGGCGGAATATCCCGCACGAAATACAACGGTCTGACGGGGTGATTTCAAAAGAAAAGCCGCCTTTTGCAAGACGACTCTGTTTGGGAAGTGGTGCCCGGGACCGGGGTCGAACCGGTACAGCCGCAATGGCCGGCGGATTTTAAGTCCGCTGCGTCTACCAATTTCGCCACCCGGGCTGATGGATATGGGGCGGTTAATCGTGATTGGCGTGTTTACCGACTGAATAAACGCCCCAATGGCTTCCAGCTCAATATTGCGGTTACCCTTCCGGGAAAACCCGTTGTATTGATCAGGCGGCTCATCTTGCCACTTCTCAACCATGCCCCGCAAATTTACCGCGCCTGCCAGGCAAGGCGAGGTCCTTTTTTGGGGACAGACCAGTGAAACCCCCGTCCTTCGGGTAGATGCCTGGTGATATCCTGGTGATATATTGAATGTAAAGCTTTCGAGATCCCCTAATGAATGAGCTCAAAGACCTGGAAATCATCATCGATTCCGGCACCCCGATTGTCCTGATCGAAACCAACGAGGAGGGGCGGGTCGAGGCACTGTTCCGGCGGCTTTCGACGCGACTGGGCCGGCCCCTGTTTCGCTGGTCCATCGCCACGGGCCTAATCCGGCTGGACATGCCGACGGGCGGCGCCACAAAGGGGCAAGGGGCCGCCGAGGCACTGGGTCGGATCATGGCCGCGCCGGAGCCGGGTCTCTATCTGCTGTTCGACATCCACCACTGGATCGATGACCCCCTGACCCTGCGCGCCCTGCGGGAGGTGGGTCAGAACCACAATCGGGTGGCCCATACGCTGGTCCTGGTAGCGCCGGAGCTGGGGATTCCGCCGGAACTCCGCTCCCTGGCCGCGCGCTTCGATCTCAGTCTGCCGTCACGGGAACAACTGGAGCAGCTGATTCAGGAGGAGAGCACGGCCTGGGGGCAGCGCAACCGCAAGTCGGTGAAGGCCAGCGCCAAGGTGATCGATGCCCTGATCCGCAATCTGCTGGGGCTGAGCCTGCTCGACGCCCAGCGCCTGATCCGCACTGCCATCCATGACGACGGTCTGCTGACCGAGGGGGATCTGGACGGGGTCAAGCAGGCCAAATACCGGCTGCTGGACCTGGGCGGGGTGCTCTCCTACGAGATGGATACCACCCGTTTCAGCGAGGTGGCGGGGCTGGAGCGATTGAAGTCCTGGCTGGAGGCCCGCCGCGCCGTCTTTCTCTCCGACGCTGCCCCGGCCGGACTCGATGCCCCCAAGGGGATTCTGCTGCTCGGGGTCCAGGGCGGGGGCAAGAGCCTGGCGGCCAAGTCGGTGGCCGGGGCCTGGGGCCTGCCGCTGCTGCGGCTCGATTTCGGCGCCCTCTACAACAAGTATTACGGCGAGACCGAGCGCAATCTGCGCGAGTCCCTCAAGACCGCCGCCGTCATGGCCCCCTGCATCCTCTGGATCGACGAGATCGAGAAGGGGCTGGCCACCGATGACGAAGGCGGCCCATCCAAGCGCATCCTCGGCACCCTCCTGACCTGGATGGCGGAACGCAAGGATAAGGTCTTCCTGGTGGCGACCGCCAACGACATCGAATCCCTGCCGCCGGAACTGCTCAGAAAGGGCCGCTTCGACGAGATATTCTTCGTCGATCTGCCCAAGGCCCCCGTGCGGGCCGTCGTGTTCGAGATTCACCTCAAGAAGCGCTCCCAGGACCCGAAGGGATTCGATCTACAGCTTCTGGCAGAGAAGTCGGAGGGCTTTACCGGCGCCGAGATCGAGCAGGCCGTGGTGGCCGCCCTCTACACCGCCCACGCACGCGGCGAGTCCCTGACCACCGATCACATCGCCACCGAACTGGCCAACACCCGCCCCCTCTCCGTCCTCATGGCCGAAAAGATTGCCTACCTGCGTGCCTGGGCGGCGGAGCGAACGGTTCCGGCCGATTGATTCGGCACACTTTCAGAATTGGGTAAAGCGACGAGGGAGGTCAGGTCCCGCATGGAGGCTAGCGAGGCTCCACCTCAGACCGACGAGACGTGAATTACGATGCGGGGTGGGGAGCAACCGGAGTCGAGGGCGACGACGACGTGCAAGGGTGGGTCACGCACGGCATGCAGCAAGGCGCTCGGCACAGGCCGGTCGTGGGGATAGGCGGTGATCATCTCACCAAGGCGCAGGGTTGCGAGCACCTCGGCACGGGTGATGCCGCGTCCGAGCATCCGTTCCAAGACATGCTTGCGCCATTCGATGCGACAGTCGGCGGCAAGGCAACCCTGCAGATCTTGCTCGGTCCGCATGGCCGTAGTCATGGGCCGTCACCGTTTGGCCGTTCTTCACTCCGCGCCTCTGCGTCTCTGCGTGGGTCCTCTTCCTCCGCCGTCAGATTTTCCGCCAACGCCGCCACTCTTCCCCGGTATCACGCTCTTCCCAGAGGTTCTTGCAAAACTGCAAGAACCTCTTGCGGTTCAGGGATGAACCGCCATTTTCAATGGCCTAAGCCATTGAAAATGAAGAAAACGAAAAATCGCATTTTTCGTTTTCGCCTTGCAAAATGGCCAGGATGGCCATTTTTCAAGTTCCTCCACTGAAAGGCCTTTTGTTCAACTGCGGTTCAGGTTCGGTTCAGGGCCTGTTAAGGGGTCCCCGGCTAGATTGAAGTCAGAGGAAACGGATGGCCCGTTTCCAGGATCAGCCGAGGAGAATCGAGATGATCAAGCCAATTTCCGCTGCCCTTGCCCTGTCCGCCCTGCTGCTGTTCGCGTCGGGGACGGCCTCCGCCCACCCCCGTCATCACAACGACGCCTATCGGGGCGATTATTCTGTAGCCCGTCAGTATTACCCCCGCTGGGAGAGGTGCGGTCGGGGCTATGAATTCTTCCGTGGCCGCTGCTACTGGGTAGGCTACCCCGACTGGCGTGACGACAGGCGCGATCATCGCCATCATCGCCATCATCGCCACGGCAGGTGAGCCGTAGGAGCGCCTTGCAGGCGCGATGGGCCTTGCCAGTCCCGATCGCGCCCTCTTTCCCTACGGCTTAACCCTTCTCTCGACCTTCATCCAAAGCCCGCCGTTGCTGAAGCATTGCCAGCCCCAGCGCAGCCAGTCGAGCAGCGCGAAGGCGAGCCACATGGCCCAGGCCAGCATGGCCAGGCGGTAGGCGATGATGGGCAGGGAGAGCACCCAGGCCTGGGGGTGGAACTGGCCGACCCGGTCCTGGAACCACTGCAACTGGTAGGCGCTGGACTGGTTGCCCTGGACCAGCATGTCCGGCTGTCCCAGCAGCCCCTGCTGCACGGAGCCGAAGAGGACCAGCAGGGCGGCCAGGGTCCAGAGGGCAAGCAGGGCCTGGAAGACGTTGAAGCGGGTGGCATCGCCCTCGGGTGCCGTCCTGCCGCGATAACTCAGGGCCAGCAGCCAGCCCACGACGATGATCGGGACCAGGAGATCCGTCTGGGTCAGGCCCAGCCCGAGCAGGAACCATTGGTAGTGCTTCAAGGGGGTGCCGGGGATGCGCGCCAGCAGGGCAGCGGCCAAGGCCACCGCCACCAGTACGCCCCAGAAGAGGACGGCCGGCCCCATCTTGGGTCCGCCGACGAAGAGCACCCAGCGGTCGGCGCCCAGGGTGGCGGTGATGGAGGTATTGACCGCCGGCGCGCCCAGATCGACCTTCGGGGTACGGAACAGGGTCTCCAGGGTCTCGTCCGAGCGCCAGTTGAGTTCGATGGCCTGAACCCCCGGCCGGATCGGCAGATCGACCGCATCAGCCTGCTGGCGGATGGGTTGCGCCTGGCCGTCGATGCTGACCGATTGCAGCCTGGCCTCTGCCGGCAGTTTTATCCCGTGGCGCCCCCCCTGGCTCGATTCCAGTCGCAGGCGCAGGCTGGCGTCCCTGGCCCTCTGGCCGGGGCTGACCCTCAGGCTGGCGCCCTGGATGGTCAGGGTATTGCCCTCGACCCCCTCGGGACGGGTGACATGCAGCACGACGGACTCGCCGGGCCAGGGCCGCCACTGGGGCCGCCAGCGGCTGTCCTCGCCGGTGTGGTGGATCATGGGGATGCCTGTTGCCGCCATGTGCCAGATGGGGCTTACATCGACCACCCAGCTCTCCACCCACTGGGTCTGCCGCGCGGCGGTCAGATGGATGTCAGCCTTCTTCAGGACCGAGTCCCAACCGGACTCCAGGGCGCCAGCATCCAGATTAATCAAGGCATGGCCCTCCTCCACCTTGATCCCCTGGCTGGTGACGGACTCGCCGGGCAGCAGGGGCACGCGCAGCAGGGCGGCGGTGCCGATGGGGGAGAGGCGCTGGACGCGCGTCCTCAGCGTCCAGTCCAGACCCAGGGAGAGCCGCCGTTCCAGCAGCACGAAGGGGGGCAATTGGGCGGGCTCCAGCGCAGCAGCCTTCTCCTCCGCCGGGGTGGCGGCGCGCATACGGGTCAACTGGACCTGGCCGCTGGGGACCCGATCCGCCCCGATGCCCTCGACCGACCATCCCCTGGCCTTGGCATCCAGCCGTTGCGGGCGCAGGGGGAGGGGGATCTGGACAGTATTCCGGTCGGGCAGATCGCCCTCCAGGCTGACCTGGTGGACGCCCGCCTCCAGCAGGGTCCAGAGGTTTCCGTCCTCATGGCGGAAGAGCAGCGCGGGTTGACCGTCCACGGCAATTCGCTCGGGCAGCCAGTGTTGCGGGTGGCCTGGCAGGGGCAGTGCCGTCCGCTCCTGGGCCAGGACCTCCAGGCGCAGTTGCAGCCCCGTGGCCGAGGCCTCCAGCTCCGCCCTGGCGATTCCGGAGCAATCGGGGGTGCAGTCGGGCGGGGTCAGCAGGCGGTTCTTCAGCTCCTCCAGCAGTTCGGGTGATGGGATCTCCTGGGCCTGAACGGTGCCCGGCGGGGCCAGGCCAATGGCGAACAGCAACAGGGCCGCGGCGGCGGTCCCGGAGCCGGGGAGCCAGTCGCCGGGCCTGATCCGGCCGATCAGGCGGGCGGCCAGTGCCAGCAGGCAGAGGATGCGCAGGATGTTCAGGGCCAGATTCTGCCAGGGGGAGAGCAGGGTCAATCCGACGGACTGCTCCTGCCGCACGGGGCCGTTCCAGCCCAGGCGGATGGAGTGCCAGCGCCACTCGGGCACGCCGGGACCGGTCTGGACAAGGGCGTTGGGATCGACCTCGATCAGGGACCGGGACTGAGATAGGGCGCCGGCCGGGGCCTTGGCCAAGCGCTGTTCGCGCATGGCCTTGGCCCGGAAGGACTGTTCAACATTGGCCTTTTCCTCCATCTCCTGCAGGGGGGCCGGCGCCATGGCCACCCCGGGCGGCGGCGGGGCCTGTTCGGGCATGGCCATCTTGTCTAACCGTCCCTCCGCCAGATGTCCCGTGGCGGGTTGCCAGGGGCGTTCCAGTTGCGGATAGAGGCCGACCCGGACCTGCTGCACGATGAAGGGGATGCTGATCAACACCAGCGCGGCCAGGCTCAGCAGACGGTAGCTGTGCACGGCCGAGTGCAGGCGGCCCGACGGGGGCGCGACCCGCAACAGGGCCGTGGCGGCGACGATGTTGAGCCAGACGAAACCGGGCGCGCCCGGCTCCTGCCAGAGGATGACCAGGGTGAAGAGGGCGAGGGGCGCCCAGGCCCAGCCCCAGAGGCGGCCAATGGCGATGGTGGTGATCAGCACCAGGAAGATGTCGAGCAGGGTCCACTGCTGGAGCCAGGAGCCGGGGATGTTGTCCACCCCTGAGACGGAAAGGACGCGCCAGCCGGGCGGCAGGTGCAGTTCGATGCCGGCCTTGGAGAAGTCCTCCCGCCAGCCGGTGGCATTGAGGGAGGCGATGCCGCCCTCCCAGCGGCTGTCGGCGACCAGATCCAGTTCGCCGCGCCGCACCTCGACCCCGTCCGATTCGGCGCCAGCGGCCCGGGTGATGAACTGGGGCTGGCCGTCGAGCACCGCCCGGCCCAGCCTCATCCCCGGCTGTGATTCCAGACGCCAGCCAGAGGTCAGCTTGCCGCCGATGCGGTCGCGGATGGTATAGCCCCCGCCGTCGAAGTCGAGCCAGGCCTGGCGTTCGATCTCCAGCCGATTGGGCTCGGGTTCCGGGTCGCCGCGCTTGCGCACCGCAAAGTTCAGCGACTGGCCGGCATTGAGCCGGTAGGCGGGCAGGGACTGCCAGGCCCCGGGGAGATTGGTCTGGCGGGGATCGATCAGATCGGCGCCGCTCACCTCGACCAGACGCAGGGCATTGCGGGATTCGAAGGACCAGACCTCGTCGGCCGGCCATTCCTTCGTCTCTGGGGGGGCCGTGACGGCCAGGCGTTCACCGGGGAATCGGGCGCGGATGTCGATCGACCACTGCCCCGGTCGGGCCTGGACCCGGAGCCTGCCATCCGGTTCCAGCCGAGCGGGCAGGGGGGAGTTGACCTCGACCGGGATGCTCTCCTTCAAGAGCGGGTGTTCCAGCAGCAGCTCGCGCTGGGCGCCGGAGACCTGGAGGTTCAAATGGGTGTCGATCCAGAGCGGCAGGTCGTCGGTAAGGCGCCGGAAGACCTGGAGATTCAGGCGGTCCTCCTCGGTGGCCGCAGAGGCCGTCTGATCCGGGCTCCGGACCCAGAGCCGGCCGCTGTCGGGGTCGATATAGGGAAAGCGGACGGCCGCCCCGTCGATCGCCAGGCGTACCAGGCCGGTGGCGCGGGGGATGGCCAGGGCCTCGGGCAGCCTGTCCCAGTCGAAGCGACCGCTGATATCATACGCCCCCGCCTTGAGCCGGACCGCCGGGGCGCCTTCGTGGTCCGTGACCGGTAGCGGTTTGTTGTCCAGGACCACCTGTTGCGGCCACTGGCCCTCGCCACCCGGCAGGCCGACCCAGCCGTCCCGGTAGAGGTTCCAGCGCTGCCTGAACTCACCGCCCGAGGCGGTCAGGCGCAGCTCCAGCTCGGAGGGCCAGGCGCATTGGCGGGCGTCGCCGCTGTGCAGGAAGGGACAGGCATGCTCCGGCGCGTTGTCCAGCACCCAGTCGACCCAGGGCTGCAACTGCGGGGGGACATAGCGGTCGCCCCAGGCATTGGCGGGGGGTATGGCGATGAGCAGGAAAAAGGCGATGAGGCCGATGGTCTGAAGGTTCCGGTTGACCCTGTTCATGACTTCTCCCGGTGGGTGGGTGGCTGAAGTTATATCTCTAGGAAAACGTAGGATGTGGTGAGCGATAGCGAACCGCATCATTCAGCGCCGGCCGATGCGGTTCGTGCCTCACCGCATCCTACATCTGGTCAATCAAGGCTTGGGCCATGACGGCGGCGGTCCCACCATCTTGAGCCATTTCAGGGCCTCGCTATCGCTCTGCTCCACCCCGTAGCCGAAGAGGTACATGTTGGCCAGGTTGGCGCGGGCCTCCTTGGAGTCCTGGGCGGCGGCCTTGAGGAACCACCTCAGCGCCATATCGGAATCCTGCAGCACACCCAGGCCGCTCTGGTACATCTCGCCCAGGCTGTTCTGCGCAGCGGCGTAATCCTGATCGGCCGCCTTGCGATACCAGACGATCGCCTCGGTGAAGTCCAGGGCGACACCCAGGCCGTTCTCGTACAGGAAGGCCAGATTGTCCTGGGCGGTGGCCAGGCCCTGTTCGGCGGCCTTGCGATACCAGCCGGCGGCCTCGGCGAAGTCGCGCGTGACGCCCAGGCCACTCTGGTACATCACCCCCAGATTATTCTGGGCGGCGGCCAGCCCCTGGACAGCGGCCTTGCGATACCAGCCCAGCGCCTCGGCAAAGTTCTGTTCGACACCCAGGCCCCTGTGCAGCATCACCCCCAGATTGTTCTGGGCGGCGGCCAGCCCCTGCTTGGCGGCCTCCCGGTACCAGGCCACTGCCTCGGTCAGGTTCTGGGCGATGCCCCGGCCCTGTTCATAGAGCCAGCCCAGGTTGTTCTGGGCCAGAGCCACGCCCTGTTCCGCCGCCTTGCGGCACCAGCCCGCCGCCTCGGCATCGTCCGGCTCCACCCCCTTGCCCTGCATGTACATGAGGCAGAGGTTGTGCTGGGCCGGGGCGAGCCCCTGTTCGGCCGAGATGCGGAACCACTTGAGGGCCTCCACGTACTCCTGGGGCACCCCCTGGCCGTTCAGGTACATCACGCCCAGATTGTGCTGGGCATAGAGGATGCCCTGCTGGGCCGCGAGCTTCAGCCACTTGGCCGCCTCCGTATCGTCATGGGCCACGCCGCGTCCCAGTTGATACATGATCCCCAGATTGGCCTGTCCCTCGGCGTCGCCCTGCGCGGCCGACTTGCGGAACCAATTTACCGCCTCGGCATCGTCCCGCCGCGTGCCACGGGCATCCTTGTACATCAGGCCCAGGTTGGTCTGGGCCGGGGCCAGGCCCTGCTGGGCGGCCTTGCCGAACCAGCCGAGGGCCTTGACATCATCCTGGGCTGTGCCGCGGCCGGCGGCATAGAGGAGGGCCAGGTCGTACTGGCCCTCCTTGATGCCCTGTTCGGCCCCCTTCTGATACCACTTCAGGGCCTCCGCATCGCTCTTGGCCAACCCGCCCCGGCCGAATTCATACATCAGACCCAGATAGACCTGGGCGGAGGGCTGCCCCTTCTCTGCGGCCCGTTTGAACCAGTTCACCGCCTCGGTATCGTTCTGTGGCGTCCCGGCCCCCAGGACATGCAGAAGGCCCAGATTGTAGAGGGCGTTGACATCCCCCTGGTGGGCCGCCTTGAGATACCACTGGGACAGCTTGGTGTAATCGAACTCGAACGCCTTGCCGTCGGGGGCTGCGGGTACAGCGGGTGCATTCTGCGTGGGGGCGGGAGGGGTTGCCGCCCTGGCGCCCTTGGCTGCCGGGGCCCCCTCAAGGGCGGGGCTGCCCTCCATGGCTGGCGCCGTCTCGACCGAGGGGGGATTAAGGGCAGGCTGGGGATTGACGGCCGCGGCCGGTGGCTCGGCCAAGAGGGGGGCCGAGGCCAGTCCGGCCAGCAACAGGGCCAGAATTCTAATGGTCATGGTCATGACAGACTCCTGGTGGGAAAGGACGCCAACTCACCGATACTGGTTGTAACTCGGAAATTGCCCCCTCCCCCACTGGGGGAGGGTTGGGGAGGGGGGGCTGAATGGCTACATCTGGTTGTAAGCATAGATGATCATCAAAGGGTTGGTGCGCCTCAACCCGGACCGAGCCGTTCCCGGATCTCTCCCATGGCCGCCGGGATGGCCTCCCTCGGCACGGGCTCGGCGAAGAGATAGCCCTGGATATAGCGGCATCCCAGTTTACGCAGGGCGTCCAGTTGTTCCGGGGTCTCGACCCCCTCGGCGATGACATCCAGCCCCAGGATCTCGGCCATGGCCATGATCGTGCGCACCAGGGACGTCTCTTCTGGGCCGGTGGTCAGGCCGGCGACGAACGAGCAGTCGATCTTGAGGATGTCCATCTGGTAGCGCTTGAGGTAGCTCAGGGAGGAATAGCCCGTGCCGAAGTCGTCCAGGGAGAGCCCCACCCCCAGCCCCCTGACCCCATCGATCCAGGCCAGGGCGGCATCGGCCTGAAGCATCAGGCTCTCGGTGATCTCCAGCTTGAGGGCCGAGGGCGGGAGGCCGGTCTCCTCCAGAATCCCCCGGACCTGGTCGACCGTCAGGCCCGTGGTCAGTTGCCGGGAGGAGACATTGACGCTGATCCCCAGTTCCATCCCCTGGCGGTGCCAGTCCGCGGTCTGGGCGCAGGCCTGGCGCAGGACCCAGAGCCCGATGGGGACGATGAAGCCGGTGTCTTCCGCCAGGGGGATGAAGCGGCTGGGCGGGATCGGCCCCTCCACCGGGTGATGCCAGCGCAGCAGGGCCTCGACCGAGACCACCCGGCCCGACCCCAGGTCCACGACCGGCTGATAGCAGAGGGACAGCTCGTCCCGCTCCAGGGCCTGGCGCAGGTTCCGCTCCAGGGCCATGCGCTGGTGGACCTGCTCGTTCATGGCGGCGGTGAAATACTGGTAACCGTTCCGGCCCGCCCCCTTGGCCCGATACATGGCCATGTCGGCGTTGCGCAGCAGGACCGCCGATTCCTGGGTGTCTTCGGGGTAGAGGGAGATACCTATGCTGGCGCCGACGAAGACCTCCCTGTCGTTCAGATCGAAGGGGCCTGACATGGCATGGATGACCTTCCGGGCGACCTCGGCCGCGTCCTCTGCCTGCCGGATGTCGTCCAGCAGGATGACGAATTCGTCGCCGCCGAAACGGGCCAGGGTATCGGCCTCGCGCAGGCAGGAGCTCATGCGGCTCGTCGCCTGCTGCAAGAGTTCGTCCCCCGCCACATGTCCCAGGGTGTCGTTCACGTCCTTGAAGTGGTCCAGATCCAGGAACAGCAGGGCCAGTTGCCACCTCTCGCGCCGGGCGCTGGCGATGGCACGATCGAGCCGGTCCTCCAGCAGGGTGCGGTTGGGCAGGCCGGTGAGGGCGTCGAAATTGGCCTGATAGCGGATCTTCTCCTCGTCGGTCTTGCGCTGGGTGATGTCGGAAAAGACCCCCACGTGCTCCTTCACCTGACCCTTCTCGTCGAGGATCAGGGCCAGGGAGAGCCACTCGGGATAGACGGTGCCGTCCTTGCGGCGGTCCCAGATCTCGCCGCTCCAGTAGCCCTGCGCGTGGAGCTGGCGCCACATCTCCTTGTAGAAGTTGGCGTCCTGGCGACCCGAATTCAGAAAGCCCGGATCGCGGCCGATGGCCTCTTCCGGCTGGAAGCCCGTGATCCGTGTGAAGGCGGGGTTGACCGAAAGGATACGGTTGTCCGCGTCGGTCACCATGATCCCCTCGCTGGTGGTGTCGAAGACGGTGGCGTTCAGGCGCAACTGGTCCTCGGCCCGCTTCTGGGCGGTAATATCCTCTTTTACGGCGATGAAATGGGTGATGACGCCGTCGTAGTCGCGCACCGGCGAGATGGAGGCCGATTCCCAGTAGATGCTCCCGTCCTTGCGCCGGTTATGGAACTGGCCGCGCCACACCTTGCCCGCAGTGATGCGGTCCCACAGCTCCTTGTATTCCTTTTGGGTCTTGTCGCCGGACTTGAGCATGCGGGGGTTATTCCCCAGGGCCTCGGCGGCGCTGTAGCCCGTGACCTCCTCGAACTTGGGGTTGACGTACTCGATGCGGCCTGCCGTGTCGGTTATCACCACAGAGGCGGGGCTCTGTTCCAGGGCGCGGTAGAGCTTGCGCAGCTCCTGCTCGCTGCGCTTGGTCTGGGTGATATCGACCCGCACGCAGGCGATCTCACCGGCGGTGGTGCGGGTATCGCTGGCCAGGTACCAGCGGCCGTCGCCGTACTGTTCCACATAGGTCTGGGTATTGCCCCTGGCCAGTTCCGAAAAATCGACGGGGAGGGGCGAGCCTTCGTAACCCGAGAGGCGCAACTGGCCGGCGAGGCAGTTCTGCCGGAAGATTTCATCGAGGCTGGCCTCGTCCTGGAGCGTCCCGGCGAGCCAGGGATAGAACGCCAGGTAGCGCCGGTTGTGCAGCACCAGCCGGCCCTCCGCATCGAACAGGGCGAAGGCCTCTGATAGGCTTTCGACAGCGTCGTGCAACTGTGACCAGGAACGCAGGGCCGCCGCCCGCGCGGCGGCGCTCCGGCGCAGGGCCAGCCCCAGACCGGCGAAGAGGAGGACGGTCAGCGCCAGGAGTAACCAGCTATAGATCTCCGAGCGCCGGCTCTGTTTGGCATAGGCGCCGGTGTAGGCGTGGTAGAGGCTATCGAACTGGCCCCGGCTGGGCACTGCCCCGTAGGCCTCGCGCAGCTTCGCCAGCTCGCTCATGAGACGGAGATTGACCCGCATGTGAAAGAGGCCGTTGTCGAAAGCATCCCGGCCCACCCCCGTCAGACCGGCGGGCGGCGCGGCCCGGTCGATGCGGCCCTGGAATTCCCGCAGGTTCAGCTCGGCCGGGAAGAGGTTGCAATAGAGCAGCTCATTCAAAAGGCTGGCCAGCGATTCCCCCGCCGGGCGGTCGAGGGACTGCATCTCCCGCACCGCCAGGGGGAGGTAGTGCAGGCCGTTGCGCACCAGGGCCGCCTTCGACTTGATCTGCTCCAGCAGTTGGAGCTTTTCCTCCAGGGCGCCGAGGAAGCGGGAGAGATCGCTACGAAACCGGCTGCCGATACTGCCTCTCAGCCCGGCGCCCGCCTGCTCGGTGTCGGCACTCAGTTGCCGCAGCCGTTGGGACTCGGCCACGAAGGGGTCGTACTGGTTCAGGCGGAAGAAGCTGGTCAGGAGGACCAGCCGGTCCAGTTCCGCCTCCGTATTGGTGAGATGCAGCAGCAGATCTATCCGCCGATTGTGCTGTTCCACGTCCAGGGCACGGTTCTGGAAGAAGAGCATGACCACCACCACCGTCGCCGCCAGCAGCAGATACTGAATCCAGCCCGCCCACCGGAGCCTGCTCATCCTGGATTCCTCGGCCTAACGATCATTGGGCGAGGCGAACAACCCCGGAAAATGAAAAATGTCGCCTCGCCCCCTTCGATTGCGCTTCCTTCGATTGCGCTTCCTTCGACTGCGCTCAGGACAGGCCTGATCGTTCCCCCTCCCCAACCCTCCCCCAAAGGGGAAGGGAGCAATCGAGCTTCGCGAATTTTTACGGTAACCGCAGGGGAACGCAAGGAAACATAAAGACTTATCCCTGCCCCGTCTCTCACCCGGCGGTTGAGTGAACAGCGAGGTGAATCCAAGGCGTTTCTTCGCGATCTTTGTGTCCCTTGCGGTTGAAAGGAGGTGCCTTGGTTCATGGGGCAAGCTCCTTGTGCCTGCCCACCAGGCTCTCCAGGAAGGCGACGATCTTTTCCACATGGGCGTCGGGTATCCGGCGTCCCAATTGGTAACGGGCCATGACACGGACCGCCTCGGCCAGGCTGTCCACGCTGCCGTCATGGAAATAGGGGGCCGTCAGGGCCGCCAGCCGCAGGCTGGGGACCTTGAACGAATAGCGGTCCTCCTCCCTGCCGGTGGTGTTGAAGCGGCCCAGATCCGCGGGAGTCAGCGGGGTCTTGCGGTCCGCGAACCAATCGCCCATGGCCCCCATGCGCTGAAACATGTTGCCACCGACACCGGCCCCCTGATGGCAGGCCACGCAGCCATAGGACTTGAAGAGGGCGTAACCCTCCCTGGCCTTATCGCTGAGGGCTGTTTCATCGCCCCGCAGCCAGCGGTCGAAGGGGGAGTCGATTGTAACGAGGGAACGCTCGAAATGGGCGATGGCATCGCATACCGCCGTCTCCGTCGCGTCAGTCCCATAGAGTTCCCTGAAGAGGCGGGGGTAGCCCCGGTCCCGGCGCAGCCGGGGGATGACCTCGTCCCAGTTGGAGGCCATCTCGATGGGGTTATGGATGGGGCCCTCCACCTGGGCCTCCAGGTCCGGGGCGCGTCCGTCCCAGAACTGGGCCAGGGATAGACCGGAATTGTAGACCGTGGGGGCGTTGATCACCCCCATGGCGCCCATGACCCCCGGACTCCGCGCCTTTCCGTCCATGCCCCCCTTGGTCAGCGGGTGGCAACTGGCGCAACTGATCGAGTTGTCCTGGGAGAGGCGGGTGTCGTGAAACAGGAGACGCCCCAGGGCGACCTTAGGTTCATCCTGCTGCTGGGGGCTGGAAAGGGGCAGGATCGGTTCCCCCTGGATCGGCGTCCCGGCGAGGACCGGAACGGCGGCACAGAGGGACAGCCCCAGCATCGCCGCCAGTCGTAGGGCAGGCAGCGGATGAGGGACCGGCTTGGGCGGATGGTCTGATACCCAGGGTTCCATCAAACAATCTCAATGCAAATTGAAACGACGATACAGTGATTCTACATCCCTCCTGTCCCAAGATTAGTGCAGGGGATCACGCCAAGCGAAGTTTTCGAGGCGGGCAGGGCCCTGGTTCAAAAAGACGCAAGGTAACTAGAGGTTCTTGCAAAACTGCAAGAACCTCTAGCGGCTCAGGGATGAACCGCCATTTTCAATGGCCTAAGCCATTGAAAATGAAGAAAACGAAAAATCGCATTTTTCCGTCCTTTGGTCCGTAAACGGTACATCCCTGTACCACTTCTCGTTTTCGCCTTGCAAAATGGCCAGGATGGCCATTTTGCAAGTTCCTCACTATTCAGCTCAATTCGGAAATTGCCCCCTCCCCCTTCTTTGCAGGGGGAGGGTTGGGGATGGGGTAAGAGGTTGATTCGGGCATAGGTGCCTGGTCTACGCTGACCCTCCCCCCAACCCCCTCCCGGAGGGAGGGGGGGCAGAATAGTTACGACGCAAGAGAAACAAGGCGAAATTCTTGCCACAATAGCGGGCGGCAGATTTGAGCCCTTGTTGTAAGGAGCTGTCCGGAAATAAGTTGGGCAATATCGCGCTCAGAGAGGTTCTTGCAAAACTGCAAGAACCTCTTGCGGTTCAGGGATGAACCGCCATTTTCAATGGCCTAAGCCATTGAAAATGAAGAAAACGAAAAATCGCATTTTTCGTTTTCGCCTTGCAAAATGGCCAGGATGGCCATT
>JAHJDE010000125.1 GCA_018812525.1 Gammaproteobacteria bacterium | reverse complement strand
CGGAAGAAAGGGTCGAGCGGTGTTGATCCAGGGTCTCGATTCCTGGCACGATGCGGGGCATGGGTCGGCCTCCTTGGGTGGGGGGTGCTTGTGGAAGTCCCACCCTACCCCAGAAGCGCCGACCCGCCCAATCACTCCCCTGACCCAGGCACGTTCAGGGAAAGCGTAACCAGAGCCCCTCGATCAACGCGAGACGATTATCCCGGTGAGGATTGTTTTGTGGGGGACGTTACACTGGGCCAGGATCTGCAAAAGAGCTTTCTCAAGACCGTCGAGGGCTACTACAAAAACCTGGCCGACCTGCTGGTCAACCAGGGCCGCCTGCCCGAGGCCCAGCAGGTGCTGGCCATGCTCAAGGAAGAGGAGTACTACGACTTCATCCGCCGCGACGCCGGCGCCGACAACCGCGCCACCCAAGCCGGCTACAACGCCGTCGAACAACAACAGCTCGACGCCTACCAAGAGGCCGCCCAACAATTGGCCGCCCTGGGGGCCGAGATGCTGCAGCTCGAAGCCGTCAAGCCCTTCCAGCGCAGCCCCGAACAGAAGGCCCGCATCCAACAACTGCGGCCCCGGCTCGACCAGGCCCACCAGGCCTTCATCCAGACCCTCGACGCCATCCAACAGGCCTTCGCCCAACTCAGCGTCGAACGCCAGAAGGAACTGGCCCAACGCCAGCTCGACCACGACGACCGCGGCCTGGTCAAAGACCTGGGCCACGACGTCGTGCTGCTCCACTACCTGGTGATGGACGACGCCCTGCACATCCTCGTCACCACCCCCCGGGTGCTATTGGCGCGCAAGGTCGCCATCGGCGCCAAGGACCTCAACCAAGCCATCCAACAGGCCCGGGCGGCCCTGCAACAGCCCCGCCAAGACCCCAAGCCCGAACTCAACGCCCTCTACCGCCACCTGATCCAACCCGTCGAGGCCGACCTGAAGGCCGCCGGGGCCCGGACCCTGATGCTGTCGCTCGACGGCAGCCTGCGCTATCTGCCCTTCGCCGCCCTGCACGATGGCACGAACTACCTGGCCGAACGCTACGCCCTGGCCATTTACACCGCCGCCGCCCGGGACAACCTCAAGGACAAACCCCAAAACGACTGGTACCTGGCCGGCCTGGGGCTCTCCCAAAAGATCGAAGGCTTCAACCCATTACCGGCGGTACCGGACGAACTCAACGGCATCGTCAAACAAAACGACCAAGACCCGGAAGGCGTGCTGCAAGGCAGCATCCACCTCGACCAGGACTTCACCCTCGCCGCCCTGAAAGAGAGCCTCGCCTACCCCGTGATCCACCTGGCCAGCCACTTCGTGTTCAAGCCCGGCACCGAGAAGGACTGCTTCCTGCTGCTGGGCGACAGCAGCCAGCTCGACCTCGGCAGCTTCCGCACCGGCGACTACCGGCTGGGCGACGTCGACCTGCTGACCCTGTCCGCCTGCGAGACCGCCGTGGGCGGCAACGGCACCGGCAAGGAAGTCGAAGGCTTCGGCGCCCTGGCGCAGAAAAAGGGGGCCAAGGGCGTACTGGCCACCCTCTGGCCGGTGGCGGACAACAGCACCGGCATCTTCATGCAGAGCCTCTACCGGCTGCGGCAAGAAAACCACCTGAGCAAGGCTGAGGCCCTGCGACAGGCGCAGCTGCGGTTTATCCGGGGGAGTCGGCAGGAACAAGGTGAAACGGCTCAGCGGGGCAAGAAGCTGGTGTTGGCCCAAGGCAAAACGCCCCAAGGCACGGCCGACCCCGACAAACCCTATGCCCACCCCTACTACTGGGCGCCGTTCATCCTGATGGGGAATTGGTTGTAGAGAGGCGGTTGCCTGGTCCGTAGGGCGGGCTGCGCCCGCCACAGGTGCGTGGCGGGTTCGTTGGCTGAAAAACAGCGGCCGCATACTATCCTCCAATAAAGGACAAAAGATGCAATAATTGTCTTTGAAACAAAGACGATAGTGGCCGCCATGAACAGCCTCATTGAACAGATCATCGGTGATTTCCTGGAACGTCCCCTGCCAGCGCTCACCCGGCGGGATGGCGTCCTACCCGGATTGCCGGGCAAGGTGGATACCCTCATCGGCATGCGCCGAACGGGTAAAAGCTGGCGTCTGTTCCAGGCCATGGGGGATCTTGTGGCCGGCGGTCTGCCCAAAGAGCGGTTGTTGTACATCAATTTCGATGATGAGCGGCTCTATCCCCTGACCGCAGCGGAATTGCACCGCATCCCGGATAGCTATTACCGGCTCTTTCCTCGGCACAAGACACAACGCTGCCACTTCTTTTTCGACGAGATCCAGAACGTGCCGGGCTGGGAGCGCTTCGTCCGTCGCCTGCTCGACACCGAGAACGTCCAGCTCAGCCTGACCGGCTCATCCGCCCGACTGCTGAGCCGTGAGATTGCCACCACACTGCGGGGACGTTCCCTCTCCAGCGAACTCTTTCCCTTCAGCTTCCGCGAGACCTTGCGCCACCAAGGCATCGACGAACGTCCGGAACCGGTCGTGGGCAGTCGCCGCACCGCCCTGCTGGCCAATCGCCTGCGCCACTATCTTGAAGCCGGGGGCTTTCCCGAGGTCCAGGGAATCGAGGCGCCCTATCGTTTACGCATCCTTCAGGAATATGTGGACGTAGTCATCCTGCGTGACATCGTGGAGCGTCACGCTGTAACCAACATACCGCCTCTACGCTACCTGATACGCCATCTGCTCGGTGCGCCGGCCACGAACTTCAGCGTCAACAAATTCCACAACGACCTGAAATCCCAGGGTATTGCCTGTGGCAAGAACGCCCTGCACGAATACCTGGCCTATCTGGAAGACGCCTATCTCCTCTTTCCCGTCCCCATCTACAGCCGCTCGATCCGCAAGCAGCAGGTGAATCCGCGCAAGATCTACCCGGTGGACAGCGGTCTCGCGCTCGCCTTCCGCCATGGACCGGGCAAGGACAGCGGCAGATTGTTGGAGACGCTGGTGTTCCTCGAACTGCGCCGATGTGGCGAAGAGATTGCCTATTATCGAACCGAGGCGGGATATGAGGTCGATTTTCTGAGCACCGGGCCCGAAGGCGATACCCAAGCCATCCAGGTATGCGAAACCCTGGGCGACCCCGCGACCCGACAGCGGGAAGTCCGGGCCCTGATGGCGGCCATGCGCGAATGCGGCCTCAGTTCCGGGACCATCGTCACCCTCGATGAACTCGAGACGATCGCAACCGATAGCGGCCCGATTGAAGTCATCCCCGCCTGGCGCTGGCTATTGCGGGAGGAAGGGGATGAAAAAAATGACCGAAGCCACAGCGGGGGACGGTGATTAAGGGCGATCGTTGCCCGAAATGTCGGGATCGCTCCTTTTGTCCGTAACCAACAGAGAAACGCTCGGCAGCTATATCGAAGAAGGCGGGGGATATCGCTTCAACCCCATGCCAACTCGGGCTATTCTCACCTTCAGCCTGGACCTAAGTCTTGTCAAGGAGAACTCCATGTCTGAAGAGAGTCGATGTTCACGGAAATACCGGCCTGCGCTGCCGATCGCCTGGTTGCTGCTGGCGCTGCTGGCCATAGCGGGCCTGCCGGCCCGGGCGGAGGAGCTGCCACCCGCCACGACTGCCGAGCAGGCGGATCGCTATTTCCAGCAGGGCAAGGCGCTCCGGAAACAACGCCGATACACCGAGGCGATCGAGGCATTCCAACAGGCCCTGGCCTACGACAAAGACCGCCGCCCCGCGCATGCCGCCTACGGCCTGCACGAGATCGGCGATTGTTACCGCGACCAGCAGCAGTTCCAACAGGCCATCCCCTTCTATGAGCAGAGCCTGGAATTGACGAAACGACACCTGGGCGAAGAGAGCGGCAGCTACGCCACCATCCTCAACAACCTGGCCGGGGTGTATGAGTCCCTGGGCCAATACGCCGAGGCGAAGGTCCGCTACGAGCAGGCGCTGGCGATCTTTGAAAAGGAGCTGGGTCCAGAACACGCCAATGTGGCGACTCTCCTCAACAACTTGGCCTTGGTGTACCAGAAACTGGGCCAATACGCCGAGGCGAAGGCGCGCTACGAGCGGGCGCTGGCGATCTGGGAGAAGGTCCATGGACCGGAACATGGCCAGGTAGCGATCGGCCTCAACAACCTGGCCGGGGTGTATTACAAACTGGGCCAATGCGCCGAGGCGAAGGTGCGCTACGAGCGTGCGCTGGCGATCGACGAGAAGGTGTTTGGTCCGGAGCATCCCGATGTAGCCCAAAGCCTCAGCAACCTGGCCCGGGTGTATGAGTCCCTGGGCCAATACGCCGAGGCGAAGGTTCGCTACGAGCGGGCGCTGGCCATCGCCCTGCGGGCCCGTCAACCCGAGCTGCTGTGGAAGGTCCAGGGCAACCTGAGCGACCTCTACACCAAGCAGGACAACCCCGCCACCGCCATCTTCTACGGCAAGCAGGCGGTGAATACGCTGCAGATGCAGCGCGGAGCGCTTCAACAACTGGGCCAAGATCTGCAAAAGAGCTTCCTCAAGACCGTCGAGGGCTACTACAAGGACCTCTCCGACCTGCTGGTCAACCAGGGCCGCCTCCCCGAGGCCCAACAGGTCCTCGACATGCTCAAGGAGTCCGAGTACCTCGACTTCACCCAGCGGGACCTCCCTGCAGATGCGACGATACAGGCCAACTACAACAGCCTGGAGTCGGAACAACTGGCCCTCATGGACAAGGCCGCCGAACCCCTCCAGGCCCTCCGTGAACCCCTGGACAAACTCAACGCCATCAAGGCCGAGCTACGCACCCCGGAACAGCAGCAACAACTCCAGGCCCTGCGGGAGCAATGGAACCGAGCGGCCGAAGGCTTTCGCCACAGCCTCCGGCAGATCGAACAGGGCTTCGCCCGGGTCAGCGAACAACAGGCCCGACAACTGGCCGCCAAACTCCAACTCGACACCGACCACCGCCAACTGGTGAAAAACCTGGGCGACGATGTCCTGCTGCTGCAATACCTGGTGCTGGAAGACCAGAGCCGCATCCTGGTCACCGGCAAGGATGACATCCAAGCCTTCACCCTCGAAGCCGGCAGCAAACAGCTCAACCCCCTGATCCAACGATTCTATAGCCAACTCAAGGACCCAAGGCAGGACCCCCGTCCCTTGGGACAACAACTCCACGACCACCTGATCCAACCCCTCGAAGCCCTGCTGGCCGAGAAAAGGCCCAAGACCCTCATGCTCTACCTCGATGGAGTTCTGCGCTACATCCCCTTCGGCGCCCTATACGATGGAAAACAGTACCTGGCCGAACGCTACGCCCTCCCCATCTACACCGCCGCCGCCCGCAAACAGCTCGATGGACAACGACAAGAACAGTGGCGCATCGCCGGCCTCGGCGCCAGCCAGGCCCATGGGGAATTCCCCGCCCTGCCGGCAGTCAAGGACGAACTCAACGGCATCGTCAAGAGCGGACCGCAAGATAGCAACGGCATCCTCCCCGGCGTCATCCACCTGGACGAACAATTCACCTCCGCCAGCCTTCAGGACAGCCTGCAACGGGGCTATCCCGTGCTCCACCTGGCCACCCACTTCTCCTTCAGCCCCGGCAACGAGACCCGATCCTTCCTGCTGCTCGGCAACGGCGACCAGCTCGACCTCGGCCGCCTGCGCACCGAAGCGAACTACAAATTCCAGGGCATCGACCTGCTCACCCTCTCCGCCTGCGAGACCGCGCTGGACAGCCCCGGCGCCAAAGGCCAGGAAATCGAAGGCCTAGGCACCCTGGCGCAGAAGAAAGGGGCCAAGGGCGTACTGGCCACCCTCTGGCCGGTGGCCGACAACTATCCTGACAGAGGGGGATGCAAAGTCTCTACCGGCTGCGGCAACAGAACCGGCTGACCAAGGCCGAGGCCCTCAGACAGGCCCAGCTCCGGTTCATCCGGGGGAGTCGGCAGGGACAAGGTGAAACGGCTCGGCGGGGCAAGAAGCTGGTTTTGGCCAAAGGCGGAACTCCCAAAAGCACGGCCGACCCCGACAAACCCTACGCCCACCCCTACTACTGGGCGCCGTTCATCCTGATGGGGAATTGGTTGTGAGGAGAAAAACACAACGAAGTCGAAGAAGGGTAGAACGATCTCTTGGCCTATGAGTTTGACATATGCCTATTGGCCGACTAGGCTCGATCCATGCCCATTCAGGACAATCAACCCATGGTACAGATCGAAGCAGATTCCCCCTCCGGTTCGGAGTCACGCACGGCAAGGCTGTTCCGTAACGGCAGCAATCAGGCCGTCCGGCTGCCCAAGGAGTATGAGATGGATGCGGATGAAGTGATTATCCACAAGGAGGGGAACCGGCTCATTCTGACACCGCGTCCCCGCAGTTGGGACGACTATTTCATTCAAGGTACGCGATTGAGTGCCGATTTTTTCGACGAAGTCGAGGATCTTCCTCTTCAGGAGCGAGAGTCTCTCTGATGTATATGCTGGATACCAATATCAGTATCTACATCATGAGAGACCGCCCGCCAAAGATTCGCGATAGACTGCGACAGATCCCCATCCACGAAATAAGCATATCCAGTATCGTCTTGGCCGAACTCTGGTATGGCGTGAAGAAAAGCGGACAGCGGGAACGCAACGAAGCGGCCCTCGCGGATTTCCTCTCCATCTGTGGAGTGGATGCGTGGACCGGCCAGGCCGCGGCAATCTATGGAGAGATTCGCGCAGCGCTTGAGGCGCAGGGCCGGACGATCGGTGGAAACGACCTGTTGATTGCTGCGCACGCCCTGTCGAAAAAAGGGGCGATTCTGGTAACGAACGACGGCCGGGAATTTGAGCGGGTGCCGGGCCTCCAGGTGGAAAATTGGCTGTAGAAAGGGGCGAACGGTCGTAATGGCCGATCTTGTCCGTATCCTTGAGTAGTCGTCCGATTCCATTTTTCCAACCGGAGCCGGAGTTGGGTTATTCTCAGCCTTATCATCGACAGTCATATCAAGGAGAACGATCATGACGATTCCCCTACGCCATGGCGATCTCCCTATCATCAGACCGTGCTGGGGCTGACGGTCCTGTGGTGGACGATCGCGATTTCGCCTTTGGGGGCGGAAGAGCAGGACCCGGTGGACCGGCTCTTCCCCGGTTCCAATGGGCCGGACAATGATCCGGGATAATGGCAAAACGTTTTCTTGCACAACGGGCAATAGAGTGCTTTATACCCCTCCGGTGCGGAATAGATCAGATCCGAGGCGAACTATTTGCGTCTTGTCGGGAAGTCGCTGAGAACGCATTCGCCCTGACAGATTACGGATATCGTCTTGATTTTCTATATCGGGACAAATGCCGGAGGCAAACGTCGTGGAGTGGAGCGCACGAAAAACTTGTTCGGAGTTGGAAAGCAGATCTAGTCAGATCGGAGTCTCCGCAAATGGGCGATCCATTCCATGGCGACGATTAGGACATGGAGGCTAACGCTCAAAAAGAAAGATACAGTTGTGTCGCCGTCATAGTCGGGGCGCGTAATGGGCACAATTCGGGCACCAGCAAAACAAAGCCATTATGTTCCATTACAGACCTCCCAAAACAGGCCGAAAACCGCCTGATTTTTTGGACAGACCGAGGTGCTTAGATGCTGTGCTGCAAAAATATTTGCGTGTGAAATCAACAGTTAGCAACTCGCGCATGAGACCACAGTGTCCAATAGCGTGTGGTTCGGCTTTAAAATCAATGTGTTAATGCGTTTTTGGAGTAAATATTCGGTCAACCCACTCATTCCGCAAGAAACCACGGGACACAACGGAGGAAATCTTGTATAACACGGAGGCATGACGCCCTCCACCGATTCATCGACCTACGCGAACCCAATTGTCCCTCCTCCGTGCGTGGT
>JAHJDE010000124.1 GCA_018812525.1 Gammaproteobacteria bacterium | reverse complement strand
TCTTGTTCGCCTGTGTCGCAACTTGCGCCGCTTCACCGCTCCGCCAGAGGCGCAACACTCGGTAATGGTGGGTGGTTAACCCTTTCCATGCCGGGACTTTCACCCGACCAGATGCGCCCCGCTTCGCGGCGCGCCAACGACAAGCTGCTGCCGACGCCCGCGCAGATGGTCGAGGCGGTGGATCGCATGGCCTTTCAGCAGGACCGCCGCACCGGGAGCTATCCCATGGCGCGGGACACGGTCTCCAGCCTCAAGCGGTTGCTGATCGGGGTGACCCTGGCGGCCAGTGCCGGGTTGCTGCTGGGGCTGAACATGGGGCTCTTCCCCGGCATGAGCGCGACCCTGAACCCCTTCGTCACCTTCCTTTCCATGATCCCGCCCCTGGCCATCCTGCCGATCCTCTTCATCAGTTTCGGGGTGGACGAGCTGGCCAAGGTGATGCTGATTTTCATCGGCCTCTTTCCGCTGATTACCCGCGACATCCAACTGGCGGTGCGCAAGCTGCCGGGGGAGCAAATCACCAAGGCCCTGACCCTGGGTGCCTCGCAATTGGAGCTGGCCTATCGCATCGTCCTGCCCCAGATCCTACCCCGGCTGATCGAGACGGTGCGCCTGTCGCTGGGGGCCGCCTGGCTGTTCCTGATCGCCGCCGAGGCCATCGCCGCCGATGACGGGCTGGGCTATCGCATCTTCCTGGTGCGCCGTTACCTGGCCATGGATGTCATCCTGCCCTATGTCCTCTGGATCACCCTGCTCGGCTACGGCATGGACCTGCTGCTGCGCTATCTGCTGCGATGGGGCTTCCCCTGGTATATCGACAGGGAGGGGGAATAGCCATGGAAGAGAACAACGGCCTGATCGTCGAGGATGTCTACAAGGCCTACGGGGCCAAGGTGGTGCTGGACAACCTGGACCTGCGGGTACGCAACGGGGAGTTCTGCACCCTGGTCGGCCCCAGCGGCTGCGGCAAATCGACCCTCCTGCGGCTGATCCTGGGCGAGGAGCAGCCCACCGCCGGCCGCATCACCCTGAACGGCGAGCCCCTGGGACCGCCCAGCATCCGGCGCGGCATCGTCTTCCAGCGCTATTCCCTCTTTCCCCACCTGAGTGTGATCGACAACGTCTCCCTCGGGCTCAGATTGGGCGGCCGCCCCACCAAAGAGAGCCGCGCCGAAGCGATGCAATACCTGGAGCGCATGCGCCTGGCAGAGCACGCCGGCAAGTATCCCCACCAGCTCTCGGGCGGCATGCAGCAGCGGGTCGCCATTGCCCAGTCCCTGATCCTGAAGCCCGAGATCCTGCTCATGGACGAGCCCTTCGGCGCCCTCGACCCGGACACCCGCGAGGACATGCAGTTGTTTCTGCTGGAGTTGTGGGAACAGGAGCAGATGACCCTCTTCTTCGTCACCCACGACCTGGAAGAGGCCGCCTTCCTCGGCACCCGCATCCTGGTGCTGTCCCAGTACTACACCGACGACCGGGGCAACGGCGACGGCGTCAACCGGGGCGCCAAGATCGTCGCCGACCACCAGCTTCCCCGCTCCCCCTTCGGCACTGGAGAGAAATTCAGCCGGGGATTCGGTCAACTGATCGCCCAGATCCGCGAGGTGGGGTTCAATCCCGCCTACCTGCAACACGCGCGGGACTTCAACCTGAAACACCCCGACGCCTTCCAGACCCTGACGGAGATGGAACTGCGCGGCTGAACGACCCGTAGGGGCGATTTCCGTATCGGATTGCACGGCCTCCAACAGCTCCATGGCGGACATGATTGGCTAAAGGCCACCCCCAGCTCAGCCCCTCTCGTTGCCTGACACCGCGAGGATGGAGAGTTTGAGACCTATCCTTCCCTCAGGTAGAAGCCCTTATAAGGATTGATCGCCCGCCGTCGGGGCATCGTTGACGGGGGTAACGGTCAAGGTAACGGTGGCGATGCTGGAATTGGCTTGGCCATCGCTGAGCTGGTAGCGGAAGCGGTCCTCGCCGGACCAGTCGGCCGCCGGGGTGTAGCGAAGCTGGCCGTCGGGGGTGACTTCCGCCAAGCCGTGGTCCGGGCCTTGGAGGAGGACGGGCCGCACGCCCGGATGGCCGGCGCCCAGGTCATTGCCCAGGACATCGATGAGAACCGGGGTGTCTTCGTCGGTGCGGGCGGCATCGTCGCGCGCTTCCAGCGGCAGGCCCAGGCGCAGATCACGGATGGTGAGTCGGCTGTTGGTGGCCTCGGCCCCGCGACCAAAGCCGATGAGGTCGAAGGCGAGGTTGAGGGTAGTACCGGCGGGGATGCCGGCCAGGTCGATGAGGTAGGTATGGCTGCCGTCGGCATTGTCGATGCGGCTGATGCCGCTGGCCTTGTGTTCGCTACCATCAGCCTGGCGGTTGAGGATGGCATCGTTGTGGCTGAGGCCGGTGCCGCCGAGCAAGGAGAGACCGCTGTTGGCGTCGAGCAGGGCAACCTCGAAGGCATCGTCGGGGCCGTTGGCCTGATCGCCCAGGGAACTATTGGCCAGGGTGAAGCTCAGGAAACGGTCCTGTTCGCCGAGGACGAAGACTTGGTTGAGGCGGGTCTGGGTGGCGGCGGTCTCGGTGAGGACGGCGGCGCCGTTGGTGAAGGCAACCGCGCCCTGGGTGCTCCACCCTGCCCCGCTGTTATCGAAGACGGGGTTTTCCAGCTTGGGATTGGCTGCGATTTCGTACTGAGGAGCCGCAGTGGTGACTTGGGCCTGTTCGAAGGCGGTGGACCAACCGTAGTCGCTACGGCGCAGGCGACCGACCAGCAGGGCGCCGAGGCTGGCGCCCAGGGGCAGGCCGGGCGGAGTCTCGGGGGTGGGATCAGCGGGATCGGTAACGGCAACCGAAAGGGCGTTCAGTTGCGCCAGTTCCTCGGCGGAAGGCAGGCGGCGCACACCGGGGGCGAGGGTGGTGGCCATGAAGTCATGCCCATTGGCGTTGTGGTCCAGGCCCAGGACATGGCCGTACTCGTGCAGCAGCACGGAGAGCAGGTCCATCCGGCCTTCGGCCTCGGAACCGGGCTTGGCGATCCATTCGTTGGGGTTGCTGGTGGGGAGAAACTCTTCATTCAGGTAGGGGGTGTAGTCGATGTACCAGCCGTGGTTGGCTGCGTCGGTGTCGAGGGTGATTTGTTGGGCAGTGGTTTGGCCAAGGGTGGCGGGGGGGAGATCAGTAAAGGTAACGATATCCCATGGCATCATGGTTGGGATTGCCAACGGGGTATTGGCGGTAATCAATGCGCTGTTTCCGTTGGCATCGACCGCGAAGGATATTTTCCAGTAAGCACGAGGACAGCTATCAGTGTCATCAACCCGTTCACCCCGTTCATCGATTTTGTAAGTGGGCTCGGTGGGAAAGTTGACCATAACTGTGTAGTGAACCTCTACAGAAACACCCTCCACCGTCACCATCATCACGAAGTGGTCAAAACCAGTAAAACCTTCATTTGGCGCATAGATGTAATGACGTTTCGTATAATCAGTTGCATCCGGATATCGCTGCTCCAAGCTGCCGTGCTCGGGTTTCATAATAATACTAACGACGGTATCTTACCGGGTGGTGCCATCGGGATAGAAGCCAAAATCGATATTCAGTTTTCCTAGTTCTCGCGAATATGTCGTCGCATCCGAAGTCGGAGAAATATCCGCATCTGAATTAATCACCCAACATACCCCCATCTTATGTATAAGATCGCCCCCTTGCTGATGTGCTGCTGATGAATTCGCCGCAAGGTAAATGACTGGCGGGTCGATTTGCTGGGTTGGAATATCCGGAAGAAACATGGAATATTCTCCTTCACCAAGTTTGAATATTTGTTGAACTTGCGCCATCAACGGGAAAGCCGGGGTCACCCATTAGCCACCTCCGCGCAAGGGCAGTAACATCGCCCTGAGGCCATTTTGGCCCCACTTCATATCGCAAAAACCGGCAGTCGAGTCGCCTTCCACGCGCCCAGGTCTTCTCTCTTCGGGTTGCGTCATCAGTAGACTGATGCGCACCAGTCACCCATCAGGTTCAAGGCGGCGGGCGACTTCCTCGCGGAGGTCGATTCCGTGCCCCTGGCGCCAGATGGCG
>JAHJDE010000123.1 GCA_018812525.1 Gammaproteobacteria bacterium | reverse complement strand
TCTTGTTCGCCTGTGTCGCAACTTGCGCCGCTTCACCGCTCCGCCAGAGGCGCAACACTCGGTAATGGTGGGTGGTTAACCCTTTCCATGCCGGGACTTTCACCCGACCAGATGCGCCCCGCTTCGCGGCGCGCCAACGACCAAGCTCACCGGCGGCGATGGAGCGTAGCGGAATTGCCGTACGGTGCAGCGCCTTGTTAGCTACATTATTTCTTGTGCAACAAATGGCACAAAGCTTTCCTTCTGTACCCGCTGTAATTCACCCAAACGAGCACGCACACCGAAAACAACTTCACCATCAAAATCAATTGTTCTTGGAGTATTAGGGTCTCTTGATAACTCACCATTCAAAAATCGTGAAATGCTTTGTGGTGCTTTGCTGAGAATTTTATCCAGATGATTTTGGCTAAAGTCCAAAGACATTGCATAAACATTCCCATCAAATGGCATTTCCACCATTGTTGAGTATTCTCCTCTACCGAGAACCGTCAAACTGTATAGCCGGAAATCATAAAAATTATGATCGACCTTTTGCGAAATGCCGTCATTACGCAATTTAAGGCCGTAATCTGGTTTGAAGCTCATGTTGTCTCCTTTCTGTAGCTAACGCTTTGTTAAGCGGCGGGCCGCTTTAGCGGCACGTCCGGCGACCGCAGGGAGCGAACTTGAACTAATAGTTAGAATGCCAAGGCCGCTGACGAAGACACAATGTACCGTTTGCCGATGCATTTTGCTAGTGGGCAACCAAACCGCAAGTGCAAGCGCGGCTTACGCAGTGTCCACAATAAATGGCTGTGGCCGATGTGCGTTCATTCGCCGAGGAAGCTTCTGCCAATTTATTGAGGCGCTGCTGCATGGGAACGAATAGATGCGAAGATTTCGCTAACCGATGAAGGTTGATTCATTATTTTGCCAACCAGTGCCAATGAAAAAATCACTGCAAGAACCATTTCCGAGAATTCACTTGCTACGAAGAAAGCGATTGCATGCAACCAAATGAAAAAACCAGGGGAACGTTTTTCAGCATTCTAACGTAGAAGTGAGCGGACTGCGCGGCTTTTTGCGCAGGTCCGCTCGACTGCCGGGTTGGGCATAAAGCCGGTAATGACCATAGTCAGCCTGCATTCGGATACGGGCCGTGCGCTTTCCAGCCCGTAGAGGTCAAATCCTCTATCCAGTCGTCACGGTCAAGACCGTCACTACTTAATGGATCAGTGAAGAGGTCTTCAAAATGGCAATGAAAACACTTCTTCTCGACATCCCAACAAACACTCCTGAGCCGCCACGCTCTCTGAAGTGGAAGTTGAATTTCAAGTCCGACAAACGGAATGAATGGTAATTCAGTTTGCCAAGTGAGCATTGTCCAATTCTGTGATAACTCGATGTCTTCGTTATCCCAGACATACATGGAGAGGTGAACCGTGTTCATTTGCAGGGGGCTCCAATTGTTATGCCCAACGTGAAATAGACGGCGTAGAGCATAGCGCCGCACGCCGCCTAAATCAAGGCCGTTTTTATCCAACATACTGTAATGCAGAGAAAAATCATCTTGCACGACCGAATAGCCATGCCTAAAATTTCGCGGATGGAAGTTAAAGTCGTTTCTCAACAATCCCCCAAGTTGCTGGACCGGATGCGGGCCGAAATCCGGCTGCGCCATTACAGCATCCGCACGGAAGAGGCCTATGTGGATTGGGCGAGACGGTACATTCTGTTTCATAAGAAGCGCCATCCGCAGGAAAGGGGGCCCTACCCTTTTTGTGCTTTTATCGAACGGCTGAGTAGGCAAATTGGACGAAGTTTGAAGTTTGTTCCGCAAAGTAGGCCCCGAAGGAAAGCTAAAAAGGGTAGCGTCCCCTTTTATCCTTCTTCCAAGGAAACCTGATCCTAAACCAGCTTACAGATAAGTATACTGTCCCAAAAATCGATCTTTGCCGAACTGGGGCAGAAATCAGGTATCCTAAACCCCAGCTTCTACAGCCGCCCTGGTCACCGTCTCGCCATGACGACACTGGCCGCGCCCCCGCTGCTAAAGAGACACTACGCCAGAATACCCCCGCATCCATGAACACAGCCTACCTCGTAGACATCATCGTGATGCTGGCGGCCGCCATTCTGGCCGTCCCGCTCTCGCGCTTCCTGGGGCTAGGGGCGGTGCCGGGGTTTCTCATGGCCGGCGTGATCGTCGGTCCGTCCACCTTGGGCCTGATCGACAACATGACCGAGATCGGCCATTTGGCGGAACTCGGCGTGGTTCTGCTACTCTTCGTCATCGGCATCGAACTCAAACCCACCCGGCTCTGGATGATGAGGCGCATGGTCTTCGGCCTCGGCACCCTGCAAGTGGTGATCACCGGAGCGGTGATCTCGGCGATCGCCTTTTTCCTGCTCGGCGTCCCGGCGCGTGCCGCCATACTGATCGGCCCTGCCCTGGCGCTCTCCTCGACCGCCATGATCCTGCAAATCCTGACCGAGCAACGGTCCCTGACCTCTGAGCATGGCCGGGTCTCTATCGCCGTGCTGTTATTCCAGGATATCGCCGTGGTGCCGCTGATGACCCTGGTCGCCCTGTTGAGCACCGCCGACATGACCATCGAGGCAGACATCGGGCTCGCGCTCCTCCAGGCATTGGCCATTCTCAGCCTGGTCATCCTCAGTGGCCGATATCTGCTGAAACCCCTGTTGCACTGGGTCGCCCGTTCGGGCACACCGGAGATATTCACCGCCTCAGCCGTGCTGCTGGTGGTCGGCACATCGGTGCTGATGGCCAAGATCGGCCTCTCCATGGCCATGGGTGCCTTTATCGCCGGCCTGCTGATCGCCGATTCCGAGTTCCGCCACCAGGTCATGGCCGAGATCCTCCCCTTTCGGGGCCTTCTCCTCGGGCTCTTCTTCATGTCCATGGGGATGTCTCTCGATCTGGGCCATCTCCTGGAGCGACCCCTGTTATCCTTCGGCCTCGTGGCCGGGCTGTTGCTGGTCAAGGGTCTGCTGCTTTGGCCCCTGGCCAGCCTGTTCGGCCAGGGCCGCGGCGCCGCAGCGGCGATTGCCCTCTTGCTGGCGCAAAGCGGGGAATTCGCCCTGGTCCTGTTCGCCTCGGCCTTCCAGTCCGCTCTCTTGGATGAGGCCCTGTTCCAGCAACTCCTGGTCATGGTGTTGCTCAGCATGATGTCGACGCCCTTGCTGGCACGTCTGGCCCATCGCCTGGCCGTTGCGCATGCCGATGTCACGCCCGAGGGCAGGGCGAAGCGCAAACCGCCGCGATCCGATCAAGAGGAGAGGACCCCGCCGATCCTGATCGTAGGCTTCGGCCGCGTGGGGCGCCATGTCGCTCAGATCCTGGAGATGAGCCAAGTCCCCTATGTCGCCGTCGACAAGAACCCCGCTACTGTCCAGGCGGAGCGCGGCGCGGGCCGCCCGGTCTATTACGGGGACGCCCATCAACCCCAGGTACTGAAAGGGCTCGAAGTGGCCGAGGCCGGTCTGGTCATCATCACCATCGATGATCACGCCACGGCGGCGAATCTGGTCGCCCTGCTGCACAACAGTTTCCCGAAGCTGGAAATCCTGGCGCGGGGACATGATCTGAATCATTGCCGGCAACTTATGGCCCTGGGCGCCCAATTCACTGTCTCGGAAAACCTGGAGGCAAGCATCGCCCTCGCCGAGGTCGCCCTGGTCAAAGTAAGGGGCGCCCATCAGGACAACGCCAGGACAGTCGAGCGGTTCCGGCAGGCCTGTTTCAGGGAGGGAAGGAATTCAGGGACAGCGAACTTATCATGAACTTATCCACTCCTCCCGACAGGTATTGATCTGCCATGAAATAGCTGCATTTTTCGGCAATAGGACGGCTCTTCCCTGGCCATTTAACATCCTATCTTGCGCACCTCTGTGCAGCGGCGTACACTTTGTGCATTCATTGCATGATTTAGAGGGTAAATTCAAATGTTGACGGTTAATTTTACTGAGTTCAGGAAAAATGCATCATCGATTTTCTCATCCGTCGAAAAAGGTGAAACAGTTCATGTATTACGTCATGGAAAGGAAATAGCTGAAATAGTACCCATCTACAAAGAAAGAAAAGACCAGCCGTCCTGGAAGAAGAAAAGAATGAAGCTCAGTGTGCAGGGAGGAGATTTATCCAGAATGATTATTGGTGAACGAGAGCATTCTCAATGAATGTATTCTTTGATTCCTCGTCCTACATAAAAAAGTTTATTGAAGAACATGGTAGTGCAGAAGTAGATGATTACTGTCAGCAAGCATCGACACTTGGGCTAAGTATCATTTGTTTGCCAGAGATGTTGTCGGCACTAAACAGAAAGGTAAGAGAGGGATACCTGTCAGCAGGTGATTATCATGGCGTAAAAAGGCAAATCATGGAGGACATAGAGGATATTCAAATCATCAATCTTGTTCCAGAGGTGATTGAATGCTCTGTTTCCCTGCTGGAGAATAACAAGTTGCGCTCTTTGGATGCATTGCATATATCATGTGCATTAACCTGGAACGCCGAGATATTTATTTCATCTGACAAACTTCAAATTCAAGCAGCAGAGAATTCAGGCTTGGAAGTTATTTATATACAATAAGAGGTTCTTGCAAAACTGCAAGAACCTCTTGCGGTTCAGGGATGAACCGCCATATTCAATGGCCTAAGCCATTGAATATGAGGAAAACGAGAAATCGCATTTTTCGTTTTCGTCTTGCAAAATGGCCAGGAAGGCCATTTTGCAAGTTCCTCAATAATATAACCAATAATACAGCAACAAATCCGGGTCGGGTTTGGAAATATGACCCGTCCATCCCAGGCTGGGCTATTTCAACAGGGCGATGATCGCCTCGGGAATGGCCTCCAGAGATACTACTTCGTCCACGGCGCCCTTTTTCACGGCCTCCCCCGGCATACCCCACACCAGACTGGATGCCTCGTCCTGTGCGATGGTCGGCGCCCCTTTTCGATGCATGGCCAGGAGACCTTCGGCGCCGTCCCGGCCCATGCCGGTGAGGATAACGCCGATCGCCCTATTCCCCGCCTGCTCGGCCAGGGATTGAAACATGAGATTCACCGAGGGCCTGTAATGGTTGACCTGCGGACCATCATCCAGTTGGCAATAGAAGCCGCCGCCCCGGCTCTGGAGGCGGAGATGGCGGTCCCCCGGCGCGACAAAGGCATGGCCGGGCCGGATCTCAGCGCCATCGCGGGCCAGTTCGATGGTCAAGGCTGAGGCGAGGTTCAGGCGGGCCGCGAACATGCCGGTGAAGAGGGCCGGCATGTGCTGACAGATCAGGATACCCGGACTGTCGGGCGGCATGCGGCTCACTACGGCATGGATGGCCTCGGTACCGCCGGCGGAGGCCCCGATGCCAATGATGCGGCCTTGGGCATGGAGTTTCCCTGTCAGCGGCTCGTGCAGGGCCGCCTCGCCCCTGGCGGAAAAGGCGCCCCGGAAGTTGCAGCGGGCAGCCAGGCGAATCTTCTCGCGGATCTCCTCGCCATATAGCTCCAGGGTTTCCTTGAGATCGATGCGGGGTTTGGTGATGAAGCCAACCGCGCCAAGCGCCATCGCCTCAAGGGTCTTGGCTGCGCCCTGCTCGGTCAATGCGGAGATCATCACCACCGGCATGGGCCGCAGGCGCATCAGATTGCGCAGAAAGGTGATGCCGTCCATACGCGGCATCTCCACGTCCAGGGTGAGCACGTCGGGGTTGTGCCTCTTGATCTTCTCCCGGGCGATAAAGGGGTCCGGGGCCGTATCCACCACCAGCATATCGCCATCGGCTGGAATGATCTCCCGCAGCAGTTCACGCACCAGGGCGGAGTCGTCGATCACCAGCACACTAATCTTGTTCATATCCATCTTGTTCATATCCATCGCCCTTTGATCCTAGAAAAGCTCGACCTCGCCAGTAACCGGGGCATGCTCGATCTCGCTCCGGTAGATAAGTTCCCGCTCCAGGATGGTCCTGTTATGGAGATCCCGCAGCTTCTTCACCCGCGCCCTGCCGTCATGGGGAAAGTAGTAGACCTTGCGGGGATAGATATCCCCCACGTCCTCGGCCGCCAGGGCGAGGTTTTCCAGCCGCAGGTAGTCGTGAATGAAGTCGATGTTGTTCTTGCCGATATCTGAGCTGACTGCTTTCAATACCTTGCCGCCGCCGAACACCTTGATCTCCAGTCGATTACGCTGGCCGCCGTTGCCCAGGATGCCATTGATCAACTGCTCCATGGCGTGGTTGCCATAGCGGGCGGAGCGGTCGATGAGGGCGGGCTGGTTACTCCCGGACAAGGGCTGATCGGTGCTCGGCAGCATGAAGTGGTTCATGCCGCCGATGCCTAGGGCCGGGTCACGGATGCAGGCCGAGACGCAGGAGCCCAACACAGTGACGATGGCCTCGCCGCTGATGCTGACGAAAAACTCACCGGGCAGGATCTTGGCGACATAGGCCCCGTGCAGAGGGTCCCAATAGCGGTTGATGTGCCCGAAGCCCGGCAGTCTCGGGGGCGGGTTCGCTCTCATGCCGTTCATTGCGGCCCCCCCGATTTCAGCCGGTAACAGCTCCGGCCAGAGGGCTCGAAGCGCTCGGTGATGCCGATCAACGCCTCGGAATGCCCCAAAAAGAGGTATCCACCCGGCTTGAGCAGGTCAGTGAAGCCCTTGACGATCCCCTGTTTGGTCTGTCTGTCGAAGTAGATCAGCACGTTGCGGCAGAAGATCGCATCCAGCCCCGGCTTGATGGGCCATTCGCTCAGCAGGTTGAGGGAGTGGAACTGGATCGGCGCCTGGAGTTCCGGCTTGACCCGCACCAAACCACTGTTGCGCCCCTTGCCGCGCAGAAACCAGCGCTGCTGCCGGGCCAAGCCAAGGGCGTTGATCCGCTCCAGGGGGTAGATTCCGTTCTGGGCCTGCTCCAGGGCGTGACTGTCGAGGTCGCTGGCGAGAATACCGATCCCGCCGTGCCTTGCCTGGGGCAGTGCCTCCAGCAGGGTCATGGCGATAGAGTAAGGCTCCTCGCCGGTGGCACAACCCGCCGACCAGATCCGCAACCCTTGGCCCCCGGCCGCGATGGGCGCAAGCCACTTCCGCAGATAGTCGAAGTGGTGAGGCTCTCGGAAGAAGGCCGTAAGGTTGGTAGTGATGGCGTTGATCAGTTGGACGAACTCCTCCCCCTGGCCGGAGCGAATCAGTTCGACGTATTCGCCAAAGCCCGACAGACCCAAATGGCGTACACGCCGCACCAGCCGGGCATAGAGCATGTCGTATTTGTTTTCGGCCAGGACGATGCCTGTGTGGGCGGTCACCAGCTTGCGCAGGTAATCAAAGTCGCTCCGTGCGAAGCGGAACTCGCGGCAGATCCCGGAGGGCTCTTCGGGGGGCCATCGCCGTGGGGACGGAGCGGCTTCGGGTTCAGAAAAGCTCGACATCAGAGCAATCTCCCGGTTCCTCCACCGGGCGGTCCCCGTCGCCATTCGCCCCCATCAGCAGCCTGCGGTCCTCGGCATTGGGATAACTCGCCGCCATCCGTTGCCAGAACCCGCGCCAACAGGCCGCCGAACCCGCCTCATCCGGCCTTGCCATGAGTTGCTGATACTCCACCAGGGTGCTCTGGACATGACCCACCCTTTGGGACAATCGGTCGTAGAACTGAAGCTGAACTATGGCCTGCCGCAGGCGCGCCTCGACCCCCTCCGTCAGTGCGGGATGGAGTTGTTCGTGGATATCGGTGAACACCCCCGCCAGCCTGTCCACTGCTTGCTGTCCATCCCGCAGGGCATGGGTGAGATAGGTCTGGGTGACCTCCATCAGGCGCGACGATTCGGCGAGAAAAAGCGCCATCTCCTCAGGGTCGGCGCAGGGAGGTGCCGGGGGCATGGCTCAGTCCCCCTGACCCGCCGGGGGCAGACCCAGCGCCTCGGTCAAACCCAGCAGACCCGCCGCCTTCGCAATCGTCTTCCCCACCGACTGCCAGTGGACCGGGATGCCCCGGCTCTCGGCCTCGCGACAGAAGACCGCCAGCAATTGCAGCCCCGCGGTGTCAACGGCGGTCACGCGAGCGGCGTCGATCGTAACGGACTGACTACCGCGCAGCACCCCTTCCAGAGAGGAGAGGGTCTGTGCCCCTTCGGCGATGGTCAACAGGGGCCCGAGTTCGAGGGTACGGCTCATGTCAGGTTTACCTATGGCAATAGGGTTCAGGGTTCAGGTCTCAAGCCTCTCTAAAACTCCTCCCATTCGTCGCCATTGGTCTCGGCGCCCTTTGCGCGCCGATCCGGGCCAAGCCGCGATGCCGTGCGCCCGGCCAGCTTCGGGGTGGGCGGCGGCAGCTGCGCGGGCGCGCGGTTCTCTGAGGGCTCATCCCCATCGCCGAGCTTGAAGAAGGCTATTGAGCGCTGCAACTGCTTGGCCTGATCCTCCAACGAGGCCGCGGCCGCGGCGGCCTCTTCCACCAGCGAGGCGTTCTGCTGGGTGACCTCGTCCATCTGCACCACGGCCTTGTTGACCTGCTCGATACCCACCGACTGTTCCCGGCTGGCTGCGGTGATCTCGGCGACGATATGGCTCACCTGCTTGACAGCCCCGATAATCTCCGACAATGCCCGTCCCGACTCGTCGACCAGCCGGCTGCCCTCCTCCACCTTGCCGACGCTGTCGGTGATCAGGGCCTTGATTTCCTTTGCGGCATCGGCGCTACGTTGGGCCAGCTTACGCACCTCGTCGGCCACTACCGCGAAGCCGCGGCCGTGCTCACCGGCGCGCGCCGCTTCCACGGCGGCGTTGAGGGAGAGCAGATTGGTCTGGAAGGCGATCTCGTCGATGACACCGATGATGTCGGCAATCCGCTTGCTGCTGTTGTTGATGGCGGTCATCGCCTGCATCGCTCTCCCGGCGACCCCACCCCCTTCCTCCGCCTGCTTGCGGGCATCGGCGGCAAGGCGGTTGGCCTGCACCGCGTTCTCGGCGTTCTGTTTCACCGTGGAGGTCAGCTCCTCCATGCTGGCGGCGGTCTCTTCCAGGGAAGATGCCTGCTCCTCTGTGCGCTGACTGAGGTCCATGTTGCCCTTGGAGATCTCGCCCGCAGCGGTCACCACATGGTCGGTGACGCCGCGCACCTGGGCAACGATCCGGCGGAGCTTGGCGCTCATGTCGCCCAGGCAGCGGATCAACTGTCCCACCTCATCCCCCCGGTCGGTGGTCAGGGTCCGGTCGAGGCGCCCCTCGGCCACTGCGGAGGAGAGGGCCACCGCCTCGGTAACCGGCCTTGTGATGGATCGGGCCAGCCAGAGCGAAACACCCAGGTTCACGACCACCGCCAGGAGGATGATGGTTGCCATCAGCCACTCCAATTGGGAAATGGCGGCGAATGCCTCGGTGGCATTCAGCTCCGCGATCACTGCCCAGGTCTGGCCACCGATGCGAATCGGCGCAAAGGCGGAGAGCACGGTGGCGCCACTGTAGTTGCTGAGGATCCGGGTGCCCGACCTGCCCTCCAGGGCCTCCCTCGCCGCCACTGTGTCCACGCCGTTGCGCTCCACCGTGCCGGCAAAGGAGGCCGTGACGGAGCGGTTCTGGGGATCGAGATAGGACGTGGATCGCATCCGCTTGTCCGGCCCCACCAGGTAGGTCTCGCCAGTTTGTCCCATGCCGGCGCGCTGCTGCATCACCTTGTCGATTTCCTCGATGGGGATCTGCAGGGCCACCACCATCTCCACCCGGTCCCCCACCTTCACGGGATGGGCGAGGAAGGCATAGGGTTTATTCCCGCTGGGGGCATAGGGTTCGAAATCGGCGAATCCCCCGCTGCCCGTCTTCAGCACCTGAGCCACCAGCCGCCCCAGATTGGTGGTGCGGTAGGCCCCGGTCAGGATGTTGGTGCGGTATTCCGCCTCCTTGGCGGCGCTGTAAAAGACCAAGCCGCCCGCGTCGATCAGGAAGACATCGTAGAGCCCATACAGCTCCTGGAAGTGCTGTAAATACTCCTTGCCCGATTCGTCCCTCGGATTGAAGGCCTCGTCCAGGTCGATCTCAGTCAGAAAGGCCCAGTTCAGATCCATGATAGTGATGGGCGACCAGGCGCTCAGCACCTCCTTGCCACTGTAGTTCTTGGTGATGCCGGTGCCGGCCTCCCCCTTGAGCGCGGCCTTGACGGGCCCGGTATCAACCCGGCCCCGGGCGGGATTGGCAAAGCTCGCTGTCACCGTGCGATTGGCCGGGTCGAAACGGGAATCGGAGCGCATCAGCAGATCCGATCCGACCAGATAGGTCTCGCCCGTCTCTCCCAGGCCGGAATGGGCGGTCATGATCCGGTTGATCTGTGCCTGGGAGACCTGCACCGCGATCACGCCCTGCATCTTCCCCGCCACGAGGAGGGGGGCGCCAATGAAGGCCGTCGGCTTGTCGCCGTTGGCCGCGTAGGGTTCCACATCGACGATGGCAGGCCGGCCGCTCTCCGTCACCTTTTTCCACAGCTTATGGAGCAGGCTGTCCTTGTAAGGGCCGAAACGCAGGTTGGTGCCCAGATCATCCCGCTTCGCCGTGGAGAACATGACGTGGCCGTGGGCCGCGCAGATCATCAGCACCTCTTCAAAGCCGTAGCGTCCTGCCAGATTCACCACCACGCCACCGTATTGGCGGTAGAGGTCGCGGTACTCCGGGGTGTCGATCTCATAGGCGCCATCTTCCGTTACGCCAGTTGTGTTGTGGTATTCAAACAGTGCCTGATAGAGCCCCTTCAGCTCAGTCACCTCCGCGAACAGCCTGGTGTTATCCACCATCCGGCTGAAAAACCCCTCCAATTCCCCCTTGCGGTTGGCCTGTATTGCCGCAAAGGTGTTCAGTGCCTTGTTGCGGAAAGTGCGCATGGCCTCCGCCAAGCTCCCGACATCCTTGTCCAGCCCGGTAAAGTAACGGACGACCTGGTCCCCCGTGATGGTGCGGATAGCGGTCAATTGGGCGAAGGACTGATCCGACAGGGCTTGGGTGGCCTTGAAGTGGATGCTGAAGCCGGCCAGGATCAGGGGCAGGGTGCCGACCAGAAGAAAGGCCGCCAGGAGTTGTTGGGCGAGTTTTATTTTCTTGAACATGACAATCTCCTACCAAATTAATCTCCCTCCCCCGACGGGGGAGGGGGGGAGGCATCCAGGTTGGCCTGTTGCTGCACCTGCCCGACGGCATAGATCTCCGCCAAGTTCAACAACCGGTCGCTGTCCAGCAGGATCAGCATCCGACCCTCCAGAGTGGCGAGCCCGGTGATGAACTCGGCATGCACCGCGCCGCCGAAATCGGGGGGCGGGCTGATCAGGTCCGGCGCCAGGGTGCAGACGTTGCTGACCCCGTCGACCACCAGGCCCATGGTGCGTTCCTGGCCCGCATCCGCCACCACCAGCACCAGCACCACTGTTCGCGGACCGTAGGGTCGAGGGTCCAGGCCGAAACGCTCGCGCAGGTCGATGATCGGCACCAGGGTGCCCCGCAGATTGATCACTCCCTTGATGAAGGCCGCCGTATTGGGGATGGGGGTGACGTGCTCCCAGACCCGGATCTCCCGCACCCTGAGGATATCGACCGCATACGCCTCATCCTCCAACAGGAAGCTCAGGTACTGGCGCGGGATAGCATCCCGACCAACCTCACTGCCGCTTGAAATGGATTCATTCATGGCCGTGCCTCTGAAGACGCTGTGCGGTGGGGCCGCCAGCCGGTCGTTTCCCCCAGCACCCGGCCGGCGATCTGGATCAACCCGCTGATGTCGAGGATCAGGCCGACGGTGCCGTCGCCAAGGATAGTGGCGGCGGAGATGCCCTCCACCTTCCAGAAATTGGACTCCAGGCTCTTGATCACTACCTGCTGCTGATGCAGCAGTTGCTCCACCACCAGGCCGACGCGATGTCCCTCGTAGCCCACGATCACCACCAGCGGCCGTTCGCACGCCGCCTCGCGACACTGAAACAGCCGCGCCAGATGAATCACCGGGATGTAGTCGTCCCGCAACAGATAGAGTTCGAGCCAGTGGGCCAGGGATGAGAGCCGGGCCGGTTCGAGCCGGATGGTCTCGACAATGGCCTCCAGGGGGAGGATGTAGTTGCTCCCCCCCACCTGGACCAGTTGCCCGTCCAGGATCGCCAGGGTCAAGGGCAGCCGCAAGGTGAAAAGGGTGCCTCGCCCCAGGTCCGACGAGATGCCGACAGAACCACCCAGGGCGCGGACATTGCGATTGACCACGTCCAGCCCCACCCCCCGGCCGGAGATGTCGCTGACCTCGGCAGCGGTGGAGAATCCGGGATGGAACAGCAGATTCAGCGCCGCCTCGGCATCCACCGGGGCATCGCCGGACAGCAGCCCCTTGGCGCGGGCGGCATCGAGGATCTTTGCGGGGTCGATGCCGCGGCCGTCGTCCCGCACCTCGACGTAGATGCTGCCCGACCGGTGTCGGGCCGAGAGGCTCAAGCGGCCCGCTGCCGGCTTGCCTGCCGAACGGCGCTCTTGCGGCTGTTCCAGGCCGTGATCGATGGCGTTGCGCACCAGGTGCATCAGTGGATCGCCGATTGCCTCCATCACCGTCTTGTCGATCTCGGTGGACTCACCCTGGACCTCCAGCACCACCTGTTTGCCGAGGCCTGCCGCCAGGTCCCGCACCATGCGCGGGAAACGGTTGAAGACGAAGGCGATGGGCAGCATGCGCATGCCCAGTACGCTATCCTGCAGGTTGCGGGTGTGCCGCTCCAACTGATTCAGGCCCGCTACCAAGCGCTCCCCCAGTTCCCCCACCACAGCCCCCTTTAGGCGACTCAACATGGACTGGGTGATGACCAGCTCCCCTACCAGATCCACCAGGGCATCCACCTTCTCGATACTGACCCGGATGGAACCGCCGGGCTCGGCAGCGACGCGCCGGACCGCCTCTTGCAGGGTCGCGGCCTTGGGGACAGCCACCGCCGGGACAGCCTCGCCGGCCCCGGACGGGACTGCCTCGTCCGTTACGGGCGCGGCGGGCTGCGGCAAGCCGCGCCCCTGTATCGGCAGGATCTCCAGTTCCGATTCGTCAGCCACCCACTCGAACACCTCCTCCACCGCGCGCCGCTCCACCGCGCCGCGCAGCTCGGCCTGCCAGGCGAGATAGCAGCGTTCCACCTCCAGCTCGGGCAGGGACGGCAAGGCAGAGAGATCGGCCTTTACCTGGAAATCACCGAGGCCGGACAACTCGCGGAACATGAGCACCACATCGTTGCCGTGGGCGAGGATCGAGGGATCGGGGCGGAACCGAATGCGCCAGCCAGGGGCTGGCGCCTTGGGGGCTGGTTCCGGCCTGGCCGTCACTGCGGAAGGCAAAGGGGTGGGGCTGATGGCTTCCCCCTTTATCGCCTGCTCCAAGCGGGAGATATAGCCGACCTGCGCCTCGTCGTCGATTCCGATGCCCTGGCGCGCCCCTTCGATCATGGCCCTGATCAGGTCCACCCCGCCCAGCAGGAGTTCGATGGCGGGCTCATCCAGCAAGCGTTTGCCCGCGCGCATCTGGTCTAGCAGAGTCTCAAGCCGGTGGGCAAGGGCGGCGATCCGCTCAAAGCCGAAGGTGGCGGCACCGCCCTTAATGGTATGGGCGACCCGGAAGATGGCATTGATGGTCTCGGCCTCGACCTGTCCCGGGGTGGCCGTCAGCAATGCCTGTTCCATGGCCTCGAGTCCCTCGAAGCTCTCTTCGAAGAAGACCTGGTGAAACTGGCGAGGGTCGATGGTCATGGGGAAGCACTCCGGTCCGTTCAGCGCATGACCTTGCGGATGGTGGCCAGCAGCGAGTCGGGATCGAAGGGCTTGACGATCCAGCCGGTGGCGCCGGCAGCCCGCCCCTCCTGCTTCCTCTCTTGGGACGATTCAGTGGTAAGGATCAGGATGGGCGTGAAGCGCCAATTCGCCAATTCACGCAACTTACGGGTCAGGGCGATGCCGTCCAGGCGGGGCATATTGACATCGATGATGGCGAGATCGACTGAATTGCGGCTGGCATATTCCAGCGCCTCCACGCCGTCTGCGGCCTCGACGACATCGTACCCCGCCGTACGCAGGGTCAGGCTGACCATTTGCCGGATGGATCGGGAGTCATCAACAGTCAGTATCTTCGCCATTCAGGGGTTACTCCCAACCTGAGGATCATGGGGCGAAGCGAGCCACCCCGGATGATGAAAACCCGGGCTCAGTGCGGAGCGCGAGGTGCGAAGCGCGTTCAAAATGCCCGGCATCCTCCGATGCCCAGGACGGTGCCTCAAGGGGTGTCGTAGGAGCGAACCTGTTCGCGACCTGTCCGGCAAGATCGCGAACAGGTTCGCTCCTACGTGGGCCTCCGTTTTCGTAAATTTTGATAGGCAACGATCATTCCTGCCCATGAAACACCACGCGATTCCTGCCAGTCTGTTTGGCCCGGTAAAGGGCCTCGTCGGCCCAGCCGATCATCTGCTCCAGGCTTTCACCCAGGGTATCGGTCACCCCGATGCTGACAGTGAAGGCGATCTCCTCGCCCTTATGCGGGATGCGGATGTCTGCCACCTTTTGTCGAATGCGGTCGAAGAACTCCTTGTGGCTTTCTTCCGATACATTGGTTGCCAGAATGCAGAATTCTTCGCCACCGTAACGTCCCAGCAGATCCGAGGCACGAATGCCGCCTTCCAGGACGGCGGCAACGCGCTGCAAGGCCACGTCACCGGTGTGGTGACCGTAGCTGTCGTTGATCCGTTTGAAATAGTCGATATCGACCATGGCCGCGACCAGGCTAATGTTTTTCCGTCGCGCGTTCTCAAACAGCTTGAGCCCGGCCTCGAACAGGTAGCGGCGGTTGTAGACCTTGGTGAGATAGTCCCGAATGGCTGATTCGCGGATGGCCCGGATGTGGCTGATGGTCTCGATGTTCTGGTTCACCCGGCAGTAGAACTCTTCGAGCATGAAGGGCTTGGTGACGAAGTCGTTGGCCCCGGTCTTGAGCAGGCGCGCCGAGAGCAGCGGCGAGGCGCGATCGGAGACACCGATGATCGCCAGCTCGTTGCGGCCGTAACGGCGGCGGATCTCGCTGATCAGATCCATGCCGTCCATGCGGGGCATGTGGTAATCGGTGAGCACCAGGCTCAAATCCGGCTGTTCCTGCAGGACCTCCAGGGCCTCCACCCCATCGGCCGCCTGGTAGATCCGGTAGCGGTGTACATGGAGCAGGTCCACCACATACTGGCGAAAGGAGCGGGAGTCATCGACCACCAGGACCTTGATGTCCCGGTTGTCCCGGATACGGCGAATGATCTCGGCGACGTGGTTGATCTCACTGGCATTGCTCTTCATCACATAATCGACAACGCGCTTCTCCAGCATCTGGTCGCGCAATTCATCGCTCAGGAAGCCCGTCAGTACGATGACCGGGATTTTCCGGGCCAGCACAAAATCCACCACCTCGCCGTTGGGGGCATCGGGGAGGTTGAGGTCCAGCACAGCCACGAAAAACCGTTCGTCGTCCCTGGCCAGCAGCCCCTCGACCTCCTGCAAACTACCGGCGATCTCGATGGGCATGTGCTCCTGCTCTTCGATGTAAGAGCCCAGAAATTGCGTGATGGCCTTGCTGTCATCAACAATGAGTACCTTGCTGTGTTTTTCCATACGACTACGGATACCCCTTCTCCCGTTAATTCGGACCGCTGCAACCGACATCTGTCAATGGACACACATGGAGCTTAGGACAACAAATGGAAAAAGTCAGGCAAGCCCTCGGATCGATTTCTGAACCCGATTCCCTCCAACTACCGGGGTTGCTCTCCCCGCCAACTGGATAGAATGCCCCAAGCGGGCCGCGCATCGGTTTTAACTCGCCCTCTGGAGGTTCTTGCAAAACTGCAAGAACCTCTTGTGGTTCAGGGATGAACCGCCATTTTCAATGGCCTAAGCCATTGAAAATGAAGAAAACGAAAAATCGCATTTTTCGTTTTCGCCTTGCAAAATGGCCAGGATGGCCATTTTGCAAGTTCCTCTCTGGATAGGGTAATGTAGCACCCGCAAATGTGCCTTTCGGCACATCCGCGCATAATTCAACCAACGACCAAACCCGTAATTTCAACTCATTGGAGAACAACAATGGCTGCGATCACTCTCAAAGGAAACCCCTGCAACACCAATGGCGACCTGCCGGCCGTCGGCGCCACCGCCCCCGAATTCACCCTGACCTCCGCGACCCTGGCCAATGTGGGCCTGGGCGACTTCGCGGGCAAGAAGAAGCTGCTGAACATCGTGCCCAGCCTGGACACCCCGGTCTGTGCCACCTCTACCCAGAAATTCAACGCCGCCATGGCTCAGAAAACTGATTCCGTGGCCCTGGTCATCTCCTCTGACCTGCCTTTCGCCCAGAAGCGCTTCTGCGGCGCCGAGGGGATCGAGAACGTAGTGACCCTCTCCATGATGCGTGACCGCAATTTTGCCAAGGACTACGGCGTGCTGATCGCCGACGGCGGCCTGGCAGGCATCTGCGCCCGTGCCGTGGTGGTGATGGATGCGGACAACAAGGTGGTCTATACCCAACTTGTTCCTGAAATCACCGAAGAGCCCAACTACGACGCGGCCCTGGCTGCCCTGGGCTGATCCCGTCCCGTCCATCCGGGCCGGGGGCGGCAAGGGTTTCCGATCCCTTGCCGTCCCCGGCCCGGAAATCCCACTGCCTCCCCCTCATCCGTCCTATGCGGGCATTAGTTAAAGTTTCATTACAGCGTCCTGGAGATTGTGCTAGATTCAGCCGCTCGTTTTGCCGCGTTAACGGCCAGGCCGCGCCCCAGGCGGATCGGCCCCTGTGGTGTTCGCCCTGGTAACCCTGCTGGGTGTTGTGAATGAGCATTGATTCGGAAAATCTGATCAGCCTGAGAATCAACGGCAAGGATATCTCCGCGCCGAAATCCCACTCGGTGATCCAGGCCCTCTGGTATGCAGGCTATCCGCGCGTCAAAGGCGTCGGCTGTCTGCAGGGTGTCTGCGGCTCCTGCCGCGTATTGGTCCGCCGCGCCGGCAGCACCAAGGTCACCACGGAGCTGGGCTGTGAGTTACTGATCGAGGAGGGCATGGATGTCCATTTCCTGATCTATCCCACCCCGCCCCACCAGAGCTACCAATTGGAAGATATCCGTAGCTCCTGGGAGGTCCAGGCCAAGTTCCACGAGATCTTTCCCGAGGCGGAACAGTGCCGCCACTGTGCCGGCTGCACCACCACCTGCCCAAAGGGCATAGATGTCGAGCGTGGGGTCGAACTGGCCTCCAAGGGCCGTTTCAGCGAGGCGGGTGAACTCTTCGTCGAGTGCGTCATGTGCAACCTCTGCCAGACCGCCTGTCCCGAAATGATCGCACCCAATCATGTCGCCCTCTTCTCTCGCCGGGTCACGGCCTATTTCCACATCCGCCCCTCCAACCTGATCAATCGGCTGGAGATCATGCGCAAGGGGGGATTGAAGGTAATCGAGTAGCCCCGTTCAGCGGCTTCCACGTACGGGCGGGTTTCAAACCCGCCCGTACTTACTTACCCGGATCGAATCATGGCCAAAGGCATCCCCTATAACATCGCCCTGAAACACTATCGGCCCCAGGCCGACCGGCCCATGCCGCGCATGGAGTTCGGCGAAGAGCTGCTGCATAAGTACCACCCGGACTATATCCGGGAGAATTGCATCGATCTGACGGTGGGGGTCAATGCGGGCGATCCCTGCCACCGCCAGTTGGCCGAGGTACTGCAAGGCGACTCCCGTATCGACGAGGCCGATCTGGCCGGTTCCCCCGAGATCGAGACCGACGTGCTGGTCATCGGCGGCGGCGGTGCCGGTTGCGCGGCCGCGCTGGAGGCATCCCTGGCGGGGGCCAAGGTCATCCTGGCCACCAAGCTGCGCCTGGGCGACAGCAACACGGTCATGGCCGAGGGGGGCATTCAAGCCTCCGTCGAGAAGGACGACACCCCCCAAAAGCATTACGAGGATACCCTCAAGGGCGCCCACGGGGAGCTGGACCGCAAACTGGCGGCCCAGATGGTGATGGACGGGCCGGAGGTCATCCGCTGGCTGATCCAGCAGGGGATGCAGTTCGAGCTGGACCAGTACGGCGACCTCATGACCCGCCGCGCCGGCGGCACCTCCGCCCCCCGCGTCCTCTATTTCCGTGACTACACCGGACTGGAGATGATGCGCGTCCTGCGCGAGGCGGTCTCCAACAGCAATATCGAGGTCCTGGACTACAGCCCGGCGGTCGAGCTGCTCTCCGATGATTCGGGCCACTGCGCCGGGGCCATCTTCTCCTCCCTCAAGGACTACAAGTACATCCTGGTGAAGGCCCGCTCGGTCATCGTCGCCACCGGCGGCATCGGCCGCATGCACCTGAACGGCTTCCCCACCTCAAACCACTTCGGCGCCACCGGCGATGGCCTGGTGCTGGCGTATCGCCTGGGCGCCCACCTGCGGGACCTGGACATCTTCCAGTACCACCCCTCCGGACTGGCCTACCCGCCGCACCTGGCCGGGACCCTGATCACCGAGGGCGTGCGCTCCGCCGGGGCCTATCTCCTGAACGCGGGCGGCGAACGCTTCATCGACGAACTGAAGCCGCGCGACTACGTGGCCTCGGCCATCATCCGCGAATGCGCCGAAGGCCGCGGGGTCTATGCGGGCGACGGCAAGTGCGGGATTTGGCTGGACACACCGAGCATCGAGCTGCGGGAGCCCGGCATCATCGAGAAGCGCTTTCCCAAACTGCTGCACCTGGGCACCAAGTGCGGCATCGACCCCCGCAAACAGCCGATGCTTATCTATCCCACCCTGCACTACCAGAACGGCGGGGTGATCATCGATCAGGATGGCGCCAGTTCCGTACCCGGTCTCTTTTGTGCCGGCGAGGTCTGCGGCGGCGTCCATGGTCGCAACCGACTTATGGGCAATTCCTTGCTGGATATCATTGCCTTCGGCCGAAGGGCGGGGGTGGCGGCGGCCAAACGGGCACATGGCTTCGGCCGCGGCCCCAAGAAGATCACCATTGAGCACCTGCGCAACTTCCGGCGTGAGCTGATGCTGGCCAATATGCCTCTGACTCGGAAAAGTCCGCTGCTCTTCCCCGTCTACGCCAAATTCGACGACGATACGGATTACGACGGCCTGCGCAAGAAACTCAAAATAGGGTTGAGCAATGACCAAGACTAAATCCACCAAGGCCAAGACCGATCCGTCCCTGAATCAGGTGCTACTCAACCCGGCCGGCCGGGTGGGAGCCGACTACAAGGCATGGATGGACTATGTGGGTGGCCAGGGGCTGGAAAAGGCCCTGGAAGATCCCAAGGCGATCATCCCCATGGCCAAGGAGGCAGACCTGCGCGGCCTGGGCGGCAGCGGCTTTCCCACCTGGTTCAAGTGGAATGCCATCGCCAATCAAGATCCCGAGCGGGACAAATATCTGATTTGCAACGGCAATGAGGACGAGCCTGGCACCTTCAAGGATCGGGTCCTGTTGAAGGAATGCCCCCATCAGTTGATCGAGGGCGCCACTATCACCGCGGTCGCCTGCGGCATCAACAAGATCGTCTTCTATATCAACCCCCACCTCACCGCCTGTATCGATGCCATGCGCAAGGCGGTAGAGCAGTGGCAAACATCCGACTGGCCGGCCCGTATCGCTGAAAAGACCGGCCTCAGGATCGAATACCGTATCCAGCCCAGCTCCGGCCACTACATCGGCGGCGAGGAGACGGCGGCCATCGAATCGGTGGAAGGGAAGTTCCCCTTCCCGCGCGGCAAGCCCCCCTACCCTTCCGACTTCGGGGTCCACGGCTATCCCACCCTGATCAACAACATGGAGACCCTCTCCAACGTATCTCATCTGGTCCGCAACGGGGTGGAGTGGTTCCGGAACCTGGGACTCGGCAACGCGACCGGCACCAAGATCTATTGCCTGAGTGGCGACGTGCTGAAACCCGGTGTGTTCGAGTTGCCCATGGGCACCCCGTTGAACGACCTGGTCTACAACTATGGCGGCGGCATGCTGGTGGGCAAGAAGCTCAAGGCGGTCTTCACCGGCGGCCCATCCAATACCATCCTCACCCCCAAGGATATCGACGTGCCCATGGATTTCGAATCCGTGGCGGCGCGCCGCTCGGCCCTGGGGACAGGGGCCATGATCGTGGTCTCCCAGGGCACGGGCATCGTCAAGAAGGTGGCCGAGTACATCAGTTTCTTCGCGGCCTCTTCCTGCGGCCAGTGCCCCTCCTGCAAGACCGGCACCTATTACATGTCCCTGCTGCTGAACCGCATCGGCACCGGGCAGGGTACCCGATCGGATCTAGACAGCCTGATCAATCTGTGCAAGATTCTACCGGGCTCCGGGCGTTGCCATCTGGTGAATGGCGCCGTCAAGGTTCTCGACAGCTCCCTGTACCACTTTATGAATGAATATGAGCAGTCACTGCTCAAGGTGGAAGGCTGATACTGGGAATTGCAGGCCGCAGGTTTGTGGGAACTCGCTAGCCTCCACTGCCTTCCCCCGGGGGGTAAGCCACAGGCCAAGGGTTCCAGGTAGCTAAGGTTTTTACTATTCACCTTTAGTTTCAAGAGGTTTGTCCATGACAACAAAGACCACGTCCGGCGCGACCGAGACGCCCAAGCAGCGCGGGGCCAAGATTATCAAAGAACATATCGTCGAGGTCGTCAGCGACTCTGGCGAGGGTGCCCAAAAGTGCGGGCAGACCTTCGGCTCCGTTAGCGGCAAGATGTCCAATGGCGTCTGGACCGTGGAGATCATCCCGGCCGAGATCCAGCCCCCGGCCCGGTCCCCGGCCGGCGCCTCCGGCATCCGCATCCGCCTCGCCTCCAAGCGCGTCACCAACATGGGTGACGAGGCCGATCTGGTAGTGGCCTTCAACGAGCAGGTGCTCTTTTCCCGCGTCGCCAACGGCGCCTACAAGAAGGGCACCATCGTACTGCTGGAGAACAAGTGGTCGGAGGACCCGCAGGAATCGATCCGCCAGCAATACGCGGCGGCGGTGAAAGAGTTCGCCGAGCATGGACTCGTGGTGCACGAGGTCCCCATGGAAGTGGAGTGCCTTAAGCTGGTCAAGGATGCCCGCAAGGGTAAAAACATGTTCGTACTGGGCATGCTCTGCCATATCTACAGCCGTGACCTGGACAAGGCCCTGGCGGAAATTGCCGCCACCTTCGCCCGCAAGGGTGACAAGGTCATCAAGGCCAACCACGACCTGTTCCAGTCCGGTTACGACTATGCGGCCAGCCATATCGACTACCACTGGGAAATCCCGGCGGAGCAGGGTGATCTTGGCCCCACCCTGGTCACCAACGGCAACACGGCTGTCGGCCTGGGTGTCATGGCAGCGGGCATGGACCTGGTGTCCATGTACCCCATCACCCCCGCCACCTCCGCCACCCACTACATCGCCGACATCTTCCATGAGGCAGGCGGCTTCATTCACCAGGCAGAAGATGAAATTGCTGCCGTGGCCTATGCCGTCGGCGCCTCTTTTGCCGGCAAGACCGCCTGCACCATCACTTCCGGCCCCGGCATGGCGTTGAAGACCGAGGTATTGGGTCTGGCGGTGATGGCCGAGATCCCGCTGGTCGTTGTCGATGTACAGCGCGGCGGCCCTTCCACCGGTCTGCCGACCAAGGTGGAGCAAGGTGATCTGCTCTCCACCCTCTATGGCATGCCCGGCGACGCCCCCAAAATCATCATCGCCCCGGCCACCATCGAGGAATGCTTCCACTTCGTGATCCTGGCCCGCAAGCTGGCCGAGGCCTTCCGTGGTCCCGTCTTCGTCCTGACCGACGCCAACCTGGCCACTGGCGTGCAGCCCTGGACCCGTCCCGTGCTGAGTGAGGACTGGCTGGCAGCCCCCATCGACCAGGGCGCCTGGGACCGCAACGTGCCTGCCTACGACTGGAACGAAACCACCGGACTCTCCCAGCGCCCGATCCCCGGCCAGCGCGGCGGCGAGTACGTCCTGACCGGTCTGTCGCATACCAATCGATCCAAGGTGGCCTACGATTCCGACACCAACCAGACCACCTGTGAGCACCGCAGCCGCAAGCTGGCGGCCCTGGCCCAGACCCTGAATCCGCCGGAGATCCATGGCGACGAGCAGGGCGACCTGCTGGTGGTCGGCTGGGGTTCCACCAAGGGCGCCATCGAAGAGGCCGTGGACCTTCTGCGCGAGAATGGCCACAGGGTCTCATCCATCCATCCCCGCTTCATCTCCCCCATGGAGCCTGGCATGCAGGAGATCTTCTCCCGCTTCAAGAAGGTGATGACGGTAGAGATCAATTACAGCGATAAATTGGGCGACCCTCTGATCACCGAGGAGACCCGCCGCTATGCGCAACTGGCCGGCCTGTTGCGCGCCAAGACCCTGGTGGACGTGGATTGCTGGTCCGTGGTCTACGGCCACCCCATGCAGCCCGGCCTGATCTACAGCGAACTCGAACAGCGCCTGCGGGCGTAGGGGCGGGTTTCAAACCCGCCCGTACAGGGGTGGATTTCAAACCCGCCCGTACAAAATAATTTAAGTTAGGAGAGACCGCCATGTTCGGTTTGAAAGCAGATTGGTCACTTGAAGTCTTCGAGCGCTATTTCACCATGGGCGACTACGCTGGCGGGGAAGCCCGCTGGTGCCCCGGCTGCGGCGACTTCGCCGTCCTGAACACCGTCCACCGCGTACTCCATGATGCGCAACTGCCGCCGGAAAAGACCGTTGCCGTATCCGGCATCGGCTGCTCCAGCCGCCTGCCCCACTACATGGGCACCTACGGCTTCCACGGCCTGCACGGCCGCGCCCTGCCCTTCGCCAACGGCGTCAAGTCCCGCCGTCCCGATCTGGATGTCTGGGTGGCCACCGGCGACGGCGACTGCTTCTCCATCGGTGCCGGCCACTGGATCCATGCCATCCGCTACAACGTGGACATGGTGGTGCTGGTATTCGATAACGCCATCTACGGCCTGACCAAGAAGCAGACCTCGCCCACCAGCCCCACCGGCCTGAGCACCAACACCCACCCAAAGGGCGCCCCGCTGCCGGCCATGAACCCCCTGACCACTACCCTGGGGATCACCAACGTCTCCTTCGTGGCCCAGTGCGTGGACTGGAATCCGCCCCACCTGTACGAAACCATCAAGAAGGCCCACAAGCATCGGGGCACCAGCTTCGTGCGCATCATCCAGCGCTGCCCCGTCTTCTCGCCCGATTTCTGCAAGCCGCTGCAAGAGGACAGCAGCCGCATGCTGCTGCTGACCCACGAGAAGGGCATACCCGCCGACGACAGCGTCCGGCGCATCTTCGGCGAACAGCGCGAACACGACCCCGGCAACTGGATCGAGGCCATGTCCATCGCCCGTGATGAGCGCAAGATCCCCATCGGCCTGCTCTATCACGACCCCGATGCCCCCGTGTATGACGACCTCTCCTCGCGCGGTCTGGAAGCGACCAACGCTGAGAAAATCGCTGCGGTGAACAGGGCGTTTGACGCCTTCGCCATCTAATCTGGACGGGTTGCCAAGACCATGAAAAAAGTCACCGCTCTCACAGACCGTACCTTGCCGGCGCTCCCGGCGGCCATTCGCGACGCAGAGGCCAGCAAGGAGACCCTGCGCAATCTGCGCCATTTCCACCTGGGGAATCCACAGGCACGGGCCTCGGTGCAGCCGGCCGGCGACGACTGCCTGCCGGCCCTACTGGCCCCCTTCCGCGACAGCTCCCGGCTGCGCTTCGACTACCCTCTGTTCCTCCGCCCTGCCCTGGAGGGGGGCGAGGAGATAGAGGCGGAACAGTTGGCGCTTCCCCTGTCACAGGCCCTCCGGGAGGCGGCGGAGACCTTCGCCCCCGGCCCCGATTCGGCCCGTATGCTGAAGGACAACCTGCCCTGGGTGGAGCGCGATCTACGCCGCCGCCTTGAGGAAAACGAAGGCCCGGCCGCCATCGCGCCCCTTCTGGCGGAGAGCTGCAAGGGATTGGTCGCGCATCTGAAACTGGACATGGAAAACAGCACCAAGCTCGAAGGGGAGCTTGAAAAGCTGCAAGCGGCCTTGCCTGCCGATGGCACGCTCCTGGCCTATGGCCGCTACCCGGCCATCCATCTGCTGGTCCATACTATCCGCAACCTATCGGTCAGCCGCCACACCAGATTCCGCGAGGGGCTGGATGATCTCATCCTCGGTCTGCGTCGGCTCCTGGAGGTGGAGAAGGAGAAGTCGACCGAGGCCAAATCGGCGGCCAAACTGGCCGCAGGCATAGGTGGTGCCGGCTCCCTGCTGAATACAGAGGCCCTCTCAGGCATGATGGAACACCGCCGCGGCTCCATCAGCATGTCTGAGGAACGGCACAGACGTATAACGGAGGCCCTAGCCAGCCTCGAATCCTTTGAAGATGGTCAGACCCTGGTCTATCTGGTCCATTCGGGTAGACTCACCGAGGAGCACTGGCCGGCACGGACCCAGGGGTTGGAACCGGTGGTTGACGCCGATCCCAGCGAAAGGGCGACCCTACTCTTCGACCGTGAGGCCGGACGCCTGTCCAAGGTGTTTGCCGCCGCGCGTATCGCCCGCCTCGAAATCGACGACATCTACGACAGCGCCATCCACGACCCCTGGTTTGCCGGCTTCGGCTGGGATGCCTTCTCCAAGGAGGAGCTGCAACTGGTGCCGGCGGTGATCTCCCTGGAAGACTGCAACCGCATCGCGGGCGAGGGCATGGCCTCCTTCTCGCGGCTATTGAGTTCCGGCCGTCCGGTGCAGATCCTGGCCCGCGTGCTGGCCCACAACAACCCCGGACGGCGCGAGGGCGAAGGCCCCTTCCAGAGCTTCCGCACCGAACTGGGCTACCTGGGCATCGGCCACCGCCAGGCCTTCATCGCCCAGACCTCGGCGGCGCGCCACAATCATTTGATCGGCGGCTTCCTGGCTGCCCTGAACGCCACCCGCACCAGCCTGCATTTGATCAATACCGGCCTCAAGTCCGCCGGTCGCCAGATCGCACTGAACGCCTGGCTCGTTGCCGGCGCGGCCCTGGAGGGCCGTGTCCACCCCTTCTTCCGGGTCAACCCGGACCGGGGCGACTCCTTCGCCGAACGCATGGATTTCGACGGCAATCCCCTGCCGGATCAGGACTGGCCCCTGCACGCCTTCAACTACCGGGACGAGGACGGCCTGGTGGTGGAAACCAAGCTCGCCTTCACCTTCGCCGACTATGCCCTGCTGCTGCCGGAGCTGAGGGACGAGCACTTCGTAGCGGTCCCGCCCGAGTGCGAATCGGACGACCTGCTCCCCCTGGCCGATTACCTCCGAAAACCCCGCGAGGAGTCGCCCAACTACGTCCCATTCGTCTGGGCCGTGGACAAGAGTGGCAGCCTGCTCCGCCTGGTCGTTTCCCGCACCCTGGTCCACGCCTGCCGCGACCGCCTCAATTACTGGCACGCCTTGCAGGAGATGGCCGGGGTCCGCAACCGCTATGTGGAACTGGCCATCGAAAAGGCCCAGACCGAGATCCAGGCCGCAGCCGATGCCAAAATCGCCGAGGCCGAGGCCAGGCGCGAACAGGACCTGGCCGATGCCCGTGCCGAAGCGGCTGGTGAAGTCATGGGCCGTCTGACCGATGTCCTGCTGGGCATGGATCTGACGGCCATGGCCTCACGCCCTGCCGCTAGGCCCGCTGCCCACGCCCAGCCCAAGGCGGAGTCCCTTGCGCAGGAACAGGCACCCGCCCCTGTGGTGGAGGAAGAGGCCGTCGGCTTCGACGAACCCTGGATCGATACCCCGCTCTGCACCAGTTGCAATGACTGCATGAAGGTCAATCCGCTGATGTTCCTCTACAACGATACCAAGCAGGCCGTGCTGGGTGATCTAAAGACCGGGACCTTTGCCCAGATGGTCGAGGCGGCGGAGATCTGCCCCTCCAAGTGCATCCATCCCGGAAAGCCCTGGAATCCCGCCGAACCGGACCTGGAAGAGTTGCAGCAAAAGGCGGCGGCGTATAACTAGGCGGGAGAAGTGCGGAGTGCGTTGATCGTTCCCACGCTCCTGCGTGGGAATGCATCCCTGGACGCTCCAGCGTTCCAGAATTCGCGCATGCCACTGACATCCGCTAACCCGCGACGCTGGAGCGTCGCCAACGGCATTCCCACGCCGGAGCGTAGGAACGATAAAAAAATGCTGATTATCCAAATCATATGAGTAGTTTCGTCATCTCACCGGTCATCATGGTCGGCATCTGCCTCTTCTTCGGTGTGGTGCTGGCAGTGGCCTATCGCCTGCTGCGAGTGGAGGAAGACCCCCGCGTCAGCAAGACGGAAGAGCTGCTGCCAGGCACCAACTGCGGCGCCTGCGGCCAACCCGGATGCGCGGGCTTTGCGCAGGCCGTGGTCCTGGGCGAAGCCCCACCCAGCAAATGCAGCGTAGCCAGTCCCGACACCATCGACGAGATTGCCGAGTTTCTCGGCGTGGACGCCGGCGAAGCGGTAAAACAGGTGGCTCGACTCCACTGTGCCGGCGGCAAGAGAGAAGCCCACCAGATCGCCGAATACAATGGCTTCGATAGCTGCCGGGCGGCCTCGGTGGTCTCCGGCGGAGGCAAGGGCTGTTCCTGGGGCTGCCTGGGCCTGGCCGACTGCAAGGTGGCTTGCACCTTCGACGCAATCTATATGAATGCCAACGGCCTGCCGGCCGTGATACTGGACAAGTGCACCGCCTGCGGCGACTGCGTGGAGGCCTGCCCCAAGGACCTGTTCGAGCTGCTGCCCATCAACCAGCCTCTCCTGGTGCAGTGCAAGAGCGCCCTCAACGGCGAGGCCGCAACGGCGCTCTGTTCCGTGGCCTGCGACGCCTGCGGACGCTGCGCCTCCGATGCCGTGCCCGGACTGATCGAGATGCGCGACAATCTGCCCCGTATCAACTATGACGCGGGCCTGCACTCCAGCATTGCGGTGACTGCGCGCTGTCCCACGGGGGCGATCCAGTGGATCAAGGGCAATCAGTTTTGACCGCCCAGTAGGAGCGCCTTTCAAGCGCGATCGTCAACCCCATCGCGCCTGCAGGGCGCTCCTACGGGGGCGGAAGAGAGATTATCGTTCTCGCGCCGGAACCTGAGAACGACCAACGACGAATTCAGCGGGTAGGATAAAGAATATATGAGCACTATGAACAAACTCGCCATCCGACTCTACCGCCGCCTGTTCGGTGTTCCCGTCATTGCAGCCTTGGGAGCAAAAGATGGGGCAGTCGTGATGGACGGCAACTGTGCCGTGGCCCTGACCGAGGCCGCCCTGGCCGATGCCATCGCACTGGGGGGCGGATCATCTGCCCTCACTGCGGAATTGACCTGGCGCGAAAGCGGTCACAACTGCTTCGGGGGTCCGTTGAACAGCATTGCGGCCGAGGGGCCCCGCGGCGCCTTGGCGGCAGCCATCGGCCAGGCCATGACCGGTTGCCGTACCACCCTCTTCCTCTCAGGTGCTGAACTGACCGCCAGCCAGGATCTCCTGCGCACTGCCGCCGGCCGCCGTCTGCCCCTGGTGGTTCACCTGATCAATCGCGCCGCCCCGGCCCAGGGCGAGGCCCAGGGTAGCGGTCACGAGGCCTTGCATCTGGCTGCCGAAAGCGGCTGCCTGGTGATGGTCGCCGCCAACGTGCAGGAGGCCGTCGATTTTACCCTGATTGCCCGCAAGGTCGCCGAGCTGGCCCTTGTCCCCGCCCTGGTGGCCATGGACTACGAACAGACAGCCCTATCGGCCCAGGATGTCCGTCTCCCCTCCGCCGAGCTGATCAAACGCTATCTGGGCGCGGCGGATGGCGCGATGCCTTCGCCCTGCCCTGCCCAGGAACTGCTGTACGGCAAGCAGCGCCGGCGCATGCCGCGTCTACATGACCCTGACTCAGCCCAGTTGCAAGGCGCGGTCCAAGACCGCGATTCCTTCGCCTTAGGCGCCATGGCGGGCCCCGCGTTCTTTGACGGCCATTTCGATGGCATGCTGCAAGGGGCGTTTGATGAATTCGCCGATCTGACCGGTCGTCGCTACGCGCCCCTATCCGCCCACTGCGTCGATGAGTCAGAGCGGGTCCTGGTCGCCCTGGGTAGCGCGATCGAAACCGCCAAGACAGTTGCCGACCGCCTCTCGGGCAAGAAGAAGGAGCGCGTCGGTGTAGTGGGCATTCATTGCCTGCGCCCCTTCCCTGGCGCCGGCTTGGTTGGCCTGCTGTCGGGTAAGCGCTGGGTCGCCGTGATGGAACGCCTGGTTTCGCCCCTCAACGCCACCCCCCCCCTGTTGCGCGAGTTGCGTTGCGCCTTCGACGCAGCCCTCGACGAGAAGCGCATCACCAGCCGGCCCCGTCTGCAATCGGTGGCCTATGGCGTGGGCGGCCTGCCAGTGAAGGGACAGGACTTGATGGCCCTTATCGGGCAGGTCCAAACTTCCAGCGTCCCCACCCTCTACCTGGGCATAAACTTCCATGCCAACCTGCCGGAACACCCCAAGCGTCAGGTGATGCTTGATCAGTTGCGCCGTGCCTATCCGCAAATCGCCACCCTGGGCGTGACCGGACCGGCTGTGCCAGAAGCGGCCGAGACCAAGGGTATGCTCAGCCTCGGTTTCCTCCACGCTGGCGATGCCGCCAGCCGTACGCTTCCCGCTGCCGTGGGCGGCCTCTTGCAGCGCATCCGGGGCGGTTTCGTGCGCGCCCTGCCTGGATTGGAAGGGGACGCCTGGCAGTCCCGCAATCGTGATCTGCTGGTACAAAGCACCACCGGTTTGAGCGCCTGTGAGGAAAACGGCCTGGCAAATGCGCTGCTGCTGAACGGCGCCACTGCCCTGCAAGGGCTCGACCTGAGCAAAGAGGCAAGTCAAGGCGCCGTGCTGCTCTTCACCGGCCTCGACGTCCAGGGAGGGACTAGTGTCGCGGGAGGCAGGACGCCGGGAGCGACCGATTCCTCAACCTACCTTCTTCAGGCTTTGGGAACGGCCAACCGGGAGGCGATCCGCAGCCTCGGCCTCAAGCCCTATTTCCTACCCACCAGCAAAGCGACCCTCGAACTGGATAGCGCCTGGCTGACCGGCGGTATGTTCGGCGCCCTGGCTGGGGCCGAGATCATCGACCTTTCCGCCCGTAAGATCGCCACCGCCTGGAAGGATGGGCTGGCTGCCCTGTCCGACAAGGAACAGGAAGTTCTCGCTGACCGTTTCAAGGAAGCGATGGAGACCGTTCAACCGCTGGAGCTCGACGCAACTGGCAAGGCAGCCGTTACCTCCGCCAGTTGGAGTGATGAACCGCCCATCGCTGTCCGCCACCTGGGCGGCAACGACGGAACCAACGAGAGTCTGCCCCGTTTCTGGGACCAGGTCGGCGTCCTCTACCGGAACGGAGAGGACCGAAGACTAACCGCCGATCCCTACATGGCAACCGGTTCGATCCCACCCCTGAGCGCCACCTTCCAGGACCATGGCGCCCGTGTGGGCCTGGGGATCGCCTTTGACGCCGAAAGCTGCACCGGCTGCGGCGATTGCTTTGTCGTCTGTCCCGACAGCGCCATCGGCGTGAGTGCCGCCACCCCGGCCCGTCTGATCGAGACCGCCATCGGCTTTACCGCCGCCGATGCCCTGCGCCCCCTGGCCGGAAAGCTGGGCGCCCGCATCAACGCCATGGGGCGTGCGGGCGATTTCAAGAGCGCAACCGCCTCCAGCCTCCTGGGCACGGCCTGGGCCTGGATGCAGGAGAAGGCCCCCCTGCCCGAGGAACGCCGCGTCAACGTGGAGGCCGCGCTGGACTTGGTCCGTGACTGGCTCGGCGACCTGCCGCTGGTAGTTACCGACAACCTCTTCCACTCTGGCGAGAAGGCGAAGAAGGACGGCGGCGAACTGCTGACCCTGGCCATCAACCCCGACGCCTGTAAGGGCTGCGGCCTCTGTGTCGCCGAGTGCGGGGAAGGGGCTCTGGCCGCCGCACCCTGGGACAAGACCCAGGCCAAAACCCTCTGGCGCGGCTGGGAACAGTCGCCGGATACTCTCTCCGAAACCATCGAGCGCCTGGCCCACGACGCCCAGGGAGGGGCTAGTGTCGCGGGAGGCAGGACGCCGGGAGCGACCGACGCCCAGGGAGGGGCTAGTGTCGCGGGAGGCAGGACGCCGAGAGCGACCGACGCCCTCAATACCATGGCCGCACTGATGATGTCCCGCTACTGCTCCCATGCCTTGAGCGGAGGGGATTTCGCCGAGGCCGGTTCGGGCGAACGGCTGGCACTGCGCCTGATGCTGGCAACGGCTGAATACCAGCAGCAGCCCCTGCTTCATCAGTTCACTGCCGAATTGGGTGAGGCGAAGAAACGGGTAAATGCCCTGATCCGTGACACCCTGGCCGATGCGCTACCGACTGACGACCTCGATCGCCTGGTCGGTGCTCTACGCGGTGACCAAGGACTCGACCTTCCTGCCCTGGTTAAATCTGCCGAGAAGACGGTCGATACGCACAGGGCGCGTGAGCTGATCGAACTCGCCAAGGCCCTGCACGACCAGCATTGGTGCCTCTCGGCCGGCCGCCATGGCCTGGGCCGCGCCCGTTATGGTCTTGCAATCTCCACCGGCACTGTTGCCACCTGGGCCGCCGCCTTCCCCAACAACCCCTTCCAGGCCCCTGTGGCTGTGGATATGACAGGAGACGCCGGACAATTGGCCGCTGGCCTGGTCCAGGGCCAGGCGGTCGAGACCATCCGGGCGATCAATCTGCTATCGAAGGCCCGCCATCTGCTGGGTGACAGCCGCGAGGCGCCAAGCGAGCTGGGCTGGGATGAGCTGAGCGACGAACAGCGCCGACTCTGCCCCCCCCTAATCCTGGTCGGCAACGAGAAGGAACTGGGCGGACGCGGCCTGGCCCAGGTTACATGGCTGCTGAATTCCGGCCTGCCGGTCAAGGTACTCATGCTGAGCGAGCTGGACCTGGGACTTGATACCCGTGGCGCCAAGACAGCCCCCCTGGACAACCTCAATGACCCGCGCACCGATCTCGGCCTGCTGGCCCTGGCCCAGCGAAATGCCTACGTCGCCCAGAGCAGCATCGCCGAACCGGGCCATCTCCGCCGTTCCGTTCGCAATGCCCTTCGTTACGGCGGTCCTGCGCTTATCCGGGTCCATGCGCCCAGTCCCGGCCGCCACGGCTTTGCTTCGGATCGGACCCTGGCCCAGGCGCGTCTGGCTGTCCAGTCCCGCGTCCTGCCTCTGTTCCGCTACGATCCCGAGGGCAAGGGCGTCTTCGGCAGCCGCATCGATCTGGACGGGAATATCGACCCCAATGCCACCTGGCAGGAATTGTTGACCCCGGCCCATTGGGCTCAGGGCGAGACCCGCTTCGCAGCGCATCTGCAACCCCTGACCGAGGCCGACAAGTCACCTCTCGATCTGATCGCTTGGCTGGCCCTGGATGCCAATGGCCGCAAGGGCAAGACCCCTATGGCGACCCTCGGTGAGAAGACCTACCGGGTCTCCCTTGAATTTGCCGAACGGGTTGAGCATGTCACCGATGGCTGGCGTATGCTGCAAGAGCTGGCGGGGCTGGTAACCCCCTTCACCGAGCGGGTTCGCCGCGAGGCCGAGGCCGCCGTTGCCCAGGCCCACCAGGCCGAGCTAGCCGCCCTCAAGGCCGATTACGAGAACCGCCTGCGTGAGCAATCCGAGGGTGTGCAGGCCGAACTGGCCGGCCGCGTCAAGGAACGCCTCCTGAACTTGGCGGGTTATCACTGATGGGATTGCATGGACTGACGGCGCTGCACGTAGGGGCGCTTTTTAAGCGCGATCTTCAACCCCATCGCGCCTGCAAGGCGCTCCTACGGGGCCTGTCCATCCCAGAGTCTTTCGTAACGCGACCGATGCGGTTCGCTATCGCTCACCGCATCCTACGGCCTACCGAGAGTTGATCGCATGTCTCTATTAGGTTCTCTCTTTCAAAGAAGCTTCCGCCACGGGGTACACCCCGAGGGGCACAAGGAGGCGACAGTGGATCTGCCGATCCAGCGCGTCCCCTTCGTGCAGCGCTATGTGATGCCTATGGGCCAGCACATCGGCGTACCTGCCAAAGCGGTAGTAAAGGTGGGCCAGGCCCTGCGGCGCGGCCAAATGATTGCCGAGGCAGGTGGCTTCATGTCCACCGCCCTGCACAGCCCTGTCACCGGCAAGGTCGTGGGCATAGGTCCCTACCGTCATCAGGATGGCAGCTTCAAGCCGGCCATCGAGATCGAGGCCGACCCCTACGCCACCCAGCGCATCGAGCCCCAGCCCCCCAAGGACTGGGAGGCCATGACCATGCCCGAGTTTGTCGCAGAGGTGCAGCAGGCGGGTATCGTGGGGATGGGCGGGGCCGCCTTCCCCGCCCATGTGAAGTATTCCATCCCGGATACCCAGCATATCGATGACGTGCTGGTCAACGGCGCCGAGTGCGAGCCCTACCTGACCAATGACCATCGCCTGATGATGGAACGGCCCGCGGCCCTGATACGCGGCACCGAGATCCTGTTGCGCAAGCTGGGGGCCAAACGGGCCATCATCGGCGTTGAGGACAACAAACCGGACGCCATCGAGATACTGCGCCGCCATCTGGGTTCTCGCTCCAACATCAGTGTCGTCACCCTGCCCATGAAGTACCCTCAGGGCGCCGAGAAGATGCTGATCCGCGCGGTCTATGACCGGGAGGTCCCCGCCGGCCAGCTACCCCGCGATCTGGGCATCCTGGTAAATAACGTAGGCACTGTGGTGGCCATCGCCGACTGGTTCGATACGGGCATGCCCCTGATCGAGCGCGTGGTGACCGTCTCCGGCCCCGGAGCCGCTTACCCGGCCAATCTGATCGTTCCCCTGGGGACTCCCGTGCGTGAGGTATTGCGCTTTTGCGGCGGCCTGAAGGATGAGACCCGCGAGGTCGTCATGGGCGGACCCATGATGGGTGCCCCGACGGCCAGCCTGGACGTGCCCGTATTGAAGGGAACCTCCGGCATCCTCGCCTTCACCGAGGCGGAGACCCGCACCGGCACGGAGTATCCCTGCATCCGCTGCGGGCGCTGCCTGGAGGCCTGCCCTTATTTCCTCAACCCGTCCCGATTTGCACGCCTGGCAAGGGCACGGCTGTTCGATGAAATGAAGGGGTTCCACCTGATGGATTGCGTCGAGTGCGGCTCCTGCACCTTCGCCTGCCCGTCCAACATTCCCATCGTGCAACTGATCCGCACGGCCAAAAACAATCTTCGCAGCCGACCCAATGAAAAGTAACGACCCCCATCTTCGATTGCTGCCGGCCCCCCTGCTGCGCCAGGGCATGACGACGCCCTCGGCCATGCGCGACGTGATCCTGGCATTACTGCCCGCCGTCATCGCCGGCACCTGGTTCTTCGGGCTCAAGGCACTGTTGGTGCTGGCTGCCAGCATTGCCGGCGCCATGGCGGTGGAATGGGCATTCACCCCCATCGAAAAGCGCCGCAACGCCATTGGTGACAATAGCGCCCTCCTGACCGGCCTGCTGCTGGGAATGACCCTGCCCCCCGCCCTACCCCTCTGGATGGCCTTCGTCGGCGGCATGACCGCCATCGGCCTGGGCAAGGTGATCTGGGGTGGCCTGGGGACCAATCTCTTCAATCCTGCCCTGCTCGGCCGTGCCTTCCTGCTGGGGACCTTCCCCATCGCCATGACCACCTGGTCAGCGCCGGGCGTGGGCTTCTTCGATCTGCCATCGAGCCTGCTGGCCCTCCCCTTCCAGAGCCCGGTCTACGACGCCGTCGCCGCCGCCACCCCCCTGGGGCTGATGAAGTTCGAGCAGAAGGGCAGCGATTTTCTGAATCTTCTGATCGGCAACACCGGCGGTTCCCTGGGGGAGACCAGCGGGCTGTTGCTGATCCTGGGCGGCCTCTATCTCTGGTGGCGGCGCGACCTCGACTGGCGCATCCCGGTGGCCATCGCCCTGGCTGCGGTAATCTTCTCCAGCGCCCTCTACCTGGCCGACAGCGCCAAGTATCCGGGGCCGCTCTTCACCCTCTTCTCCGGCGGCTTCCTGCTCGGGGCCATCTACATGGCCACCGATCCGGTGACCTCGCCCCTGACGCCGCGAGGGGCCTGGATCTTCGGCCTGGGGGCCGGTCTGCTGGTGGTGCTGATCCGCGTCTTCGGCGGCTTCCCCGAGGGGATGATGTACGCCATCCTGCTGATGAACGCCGCCACGCCCCTGATCGACCGCTACACCCAGCCAAGGGTGTTCGGCCGGGGAGGTGAAACGAAATGAGTGATAACCAAACGAAAGAGCCGGGCAGCGCCACCCTGATCCTGTCCATGGTGTTGGCGGGCCTGATCTCGGGCGTGGCCATCATCGGCGTCTTCGAGGCCACCCTGCCCACCATCACCCTCAACAAGGCGAAGGAACTACGCGAGGCGGTATTCAAGGTACTGCCCGGCGTGAGCAAGATGCAGAAGCTTCGCTTCGCGAATGGGCGGTTGCAGGTGGTCGAAGATAACAAGGTGGGCGAGGATGTCATCTACGCCGGCTACGACGCCGAGGGGAAATTCATCGGCTACGCCGTCCCAAGCGAGGGACCTGGCTTCCAGGACACCATCAGCCTGCTCTATGGCTACCTGCCCGACCAGCGCAAGATGGTCGGCATGGAGATCCTCGACAGCCGTGAGACGCCGGGCCTGGGTGACAAGATCTTCAAGGATCTGGAATTCGTCGCCAATTTCAAGGACCTATCGGTGGACCCGACCATCGTTGCGGTGAAGAAGGGTAAAAAGGCCAAGCCCAACGAGATCGACGCCATCACCGGCGCCACCATCTCCTCCAAGGCCGTGGTGCGGATCATGAATGTGGCGCGGGAACGCTGGGAGAAGCGGCTACCCCCGCCGGGCAACGAGCCGGAGTTGAAGCTATGAAACAGAAAGAGCTGGACGGGTATCAGGAATTCGTGAAGGGCATCTGGCGCGAGAACCCCGTCTTTGTGCAGGTGCTGGGTATGTGTCCCATGCTGGCGGTGACCAACTCGGCCATGAACGCGGTGGTCATGGGAGTGGCCACCTTCTTCGTGCTGGTGGCCTCCAGCTTCATGATCTCCTCGCTGCAACACTGGATCCCTCGCCAGGTGCGCATCTCCCTCTACATCGTCATCATCGCCACCTTCGTGACCCTGGCGGACTACACGATCCTGGCGACCTTGCCGGCGGCCCACAAGCAGCTCGGGGCCTTCATCCCCCTGATCGTGGTCAACTGCATGATCCTCGGACGTCAGGAGGCCTTCGCCTCCCGCTTCCCGGTGAAGTACGCTGTGTTGGATGCCGTGGGCATGGCGGGCGGCTTCCTGTTCGCCATGCTGGCCCTGGGCTCGGTGCGTGAGATCCTGGGCACAGGAACCCTGTTCGACATCCCCCTGTTCGGCAAGGGCTTCGAACCCTGGGTCACCATGATCCTGCCGCCGGGCGGTTTCCTCACCCTGGGCCTGATCCTGCTCTTCTTCAACTGGGTGACAAAGAAACGCGGCGAGTTTTTGCAACAGGTGGCCACCGAGCGGGAGGGCCTCTAAATGGATAATCTGATCTGGATCTTTGTCAGCGCCCTGCTGGTCAACAATTTCGTGCTGGCCTACTTCCTCGGGCTCTGCCCCTTCCTGGGGGTGTCGGGGCGATTGGAGACCTCTTTACGCCTGGGCATGGCCACCACCTTCGTCATGGTGATCACCGCCATCTGCGCCTGGTTCCTCAATACCTATGTGTTGATCCATGCCCCCTATCTGCGCCTGATCAGCTTCATCGTCGTCATTGCCAGCACCGTGCAGTTCATTGAGATGGCGATCAAGAAGCTCAGCCCCGCCCTGTTCAAGGCCCTGGGGATCTATCTGCCCCTGATTACCACCAACTGTGCCATCCTGGGTCTGGCCATCTTCGCCACCAACCGGGGCTATGGCTTCCTGGAAGGCCTGACCTTCGCCCTGGGTGCCGGTGCCGGATTCACCCTGGCCCTGATACTCATGGCCGGTATCCGCGAGGAGATCGAAAAGACCAAGGATGTGCCGGACCTAGTCCAGGGCACTGCAATGAACCTGATCGTTGCCGGCATCCTCTCCATGGCCTTCATGGGCTTCGCCGGTCTGTTTAGCGCCGGCTGAGGAAAACGCAATGAGCCATTTACTCGCCCTGCTCGGATTCGCCGCCCTCCTCGGTAGTTGGGTCGCCTTCCAAATCTGGCTGAAAAAAGTCAACCCCGGCCGGGAGTTCCAGCCCGGCTGCGGGGCTTGCAAGAACGGGAGCTGTTCGAAACGGCAGTGAGGAGTGGTACAGGGAAGTGCCGTTTGAATTACGGTGACACTTTACTAAATACACTTAATTACTAATTAAGTGTATTTAGTAAAGTGTCACCGTAATTCGGGGTTACCAAAAGAGGTCGCGTCCATGACTGATCTATCACAGATTACCGACACAGAACTCGTTCTGGAAATCTACCGGCGTATCAAGCGGGATGACGAACTGGGTAGCTTCCGCAATTATTGCTATCGATCCGCCTTCCGGCCCATTTTCATTGCCTTCGACCGCGCCGATATCGATGAAGCGAATCTCCGGATGTATCAATGCCCCGACTGGACGCAGCTTGAGGCCGACAGGGACACGGCGTTGAGGCATTTTCCAGACCCTGAAGCTCAATGACCCTTGTTTTCCGACCGATGCACCCGCCGATGCACATAGGCGTTGATGGCAATGGCTATGCCTATGGCCAGGGGCAGCATCCCTCCCTGCCATACGCTCGGGTCTCCCGCCAGCCAACCCAGTTTGTCCATGGCCTTGACGAGGTAGCCAAACAGACCGGTGAGGTAGTAGGAAAGGACAATGACCGAGAGTCCCTCGACGGTCGTCTGTAGCATGAGTTGCTGGCGCCCCTGGCGGGCCATCCCTTCCAGCAGGTCGAGATTCAGCTTTTGCACGGACATTTCCAACCGGGTGCGCAGCATGTTGCTGGCACGGTCCAGACCTCGGGAGAGGGAGTCGAGTCGTTCATTGAAATTCATGTAACCGCGCACGGCCGGGTCCACTCGGCCGATCAGAAAGCTGCTGAGCGACTGGTTGCCCTCCTCCAGCCGGCTTTCGTTCATGTTTTTGAGTTGGCGGTGGAAGAGTTCATGGTAGGAACGTGCCGCCCCCAGCCGATAGCGCATTACCTCTTTGAGGCGCGTTACCTGTGCACTGTGCTCGGTCAGCAGTGAGAGCCAGCGGCGTTCCTCCTCCGGTGGCGCATCCACCAGGGCGCTGAACATCTCTCGGGTCTTGTGGGCGAACGCCACCTCCAGATCCCTGAGTTCGGCTGCCTGGGCACGGAATTCGTCCAGGGGCATGAGGATCAGGTGGTAGTAGTTTTCCAGTTCCACCAGGCGCTTGACCTGCCGCCCCAGTTGGATCGGGGTCATCTCGCCCGCCAGGATCAGATAGTGCTCCCAACCCGACCGGTCCAGGCGAAAGCTGGTCCAGGCCTGCCCCTTGCCGCCCTGGATCTGACTTCCATAGAGCATCTGATCACCGAAGAGGTGACGGCGCTCCTTCTCCCCCAGACGGGACCAGGTGGTAACCAACAGGTCGATGGCCAGGATGCGCTCCCACTCCGGCTCCGTATCCGGCAGCGCCTCAGGCAGCATGAGGGGACCGAAACCCAGGCTACGTTTAGCTGCGGCCATGTGGGTAAAGGTGTAGCTGACGAACTCGGAGTGAAACTCCCAGGTGATGCGGAGAATATCCCCGTTGACGTAGCGTTTCTCCCCGACCGCATGACGCTCGCCCAGGCGCGTCTGATCCTCAGGGATGCCCAGGGCCTGAAACAGCTCTGCCCTGTGTGCCCGTGCCCGCCTGCGATCCTCATCCTGTTCGGAGAGGAGATAGGCCACATGATGGACATGGGCAAAGGGCTGCACATCCAGGGGCGGCCGCTCGTGCAGTTCCCGGTGGACCCTGGCGGCGATGGCGGACATGGCGTGTTTCTTTTCGGCCGGTTCTACCGATGACATGGTGTGTTCAGTCTAACGATCATGGGGCGGGTCGAGCCACCCCGGATGATGAGAAATGGCGCAAGGATGCGCCGGTTATGGACCAAAGGATGGAAAGGCCGCCTCTCCCCCTTCGACTGCGCGTCCTTCGACTCCGCTTCCTTCGACTCCGCTCAGGACAGGCCTGATCGCTCCCCCTCCCCAACCCTCCCCCCAAATGGGGGAGGGGGCAAACGCGCGCTTCGCGACTTTCACAGTAAGGGCCCGTAAGGGAACAACTTGAACATCTTGCATCTCGTCTTCAGGCTACATTTGGCCGAATCACTCGCAAAATCCACGACGTAGCGCTGCTACGCCTGACCGGGGCAGGGAAGGGATTTTTTCGCAAACTCTCAGACTACCCGGTGGCCGACGAACTTGCTGCCGTTGTCCAGGATGGCACCGCCACGGCGGAAGCCGAGGCCACAGGCCTCGCCGACATGGAATACCCCGGCCTGATAATGCTGACCGGCGGCGTCTTGCGGCAGGGCAGCGCGTTCCTGATAAAGGCTCTTGTGGTGCTGGTAGGGACCACCGGTGCTCTGGATGACCTGGCCGGCGGCGTCCAGGATGGCTGTGTTGGCCCCCTCTCGCCCGAACAGCTTTTTTTCCACCTGGGCCAGGCCCGGTAGCGGCTCGAAACCCGCCCGAAGCAGATAGGGGGAGTCGGGGAAGAGCTCCCAAAGTACCTTCAGCATGCCCTTGCTCTGGAAAAGCAGGGTATAGGCCGGGTTGAGGAACCGGGTCACCCCGCTGTCCTGAATCCGTTCAAGGATGCGGGTCAGTTCCAGCTCCTCGGCGGCGATATCCTCCCAGGGATAGAGCTTGAACCAGAAGTCGGCCCGCTGATGGTCCTTGTTAAAGACCCCCTCCTGCTCCAGAAAGCCGGCCTCGTTCAGGTAGCAGAAGTCGGTATAGAAGCCGGCGTCATGGGCGACGTTTTGCAGATAGCGCAGGGTGCGCTCGTCCTCCGGGTGGTCGTGCATGCTGGAGAACAGCAGCTTCTCCCCGCGATAGGCGGCGCTGAAATCGGCCTCTTCGTCCCCTCCGGTGATCAGGCGGCGGAAGTTCTCCCCCAGCATCTCGTGCAGGTTGTTGAACTGCCGGGTCTCGTCCATGCCGTTGGCCTTAAGCAGCGCCCACTGGATGATGGAGGTCTCGAACAGGCTGGTGGGGGTATCGGCGTTGAACTCGATCAGCTTGATGGGCAGCCCGTCCAGGCCGCCGGCCAGGTCGAAGCGGCCATAGAGATGGAGATGTTCTTCCTTCCAGCTCTGCTCGATCAGGCCGACCAGGTTGGAAGGGATGCCCAGTTCATAATAGAGCCGGTTGTCGATGACCTGGCCGGCGGCCTCCAAGTACATCTCATAGAGATCGTTGGCGGCCGCGTAGTAGGCCTCCGCCTCATCCTCGCTGACCTGGACCAGTTCGGGGACGATGTAATCGCTGCCGTCCCGGTCGGTATGCCAGGCCATGCCGATCTCTTCCATGAGGGCCTTGTCCAGGGGCTTGACTGGGACTGTTTCGATCATGACTCAGCCTCCGAAGGCGCTGGAGCTGGAGGAACGGTTGGCCGAACTGCCGCCGAAGAAGCCGGAGCGGGGCTTGTTGGCGCCGGTCGTCGTACCGCTGGCGGGGCGGGAGACTGTGGTGGCGGGACGGCCGCCGCCGTAGCGCTGTTGGGTCTGCTGGTAGTTGCGGTTGCCCATCAGCTTGTTGGCCAGCATGCCGCCGATCAGGGAACCGGCCGCCGCGGCCAGGATGGTCTCGCCCAGGGAGAGGCCGCCCGAGTGCATGCTGGTGTCCTGGGTCAGTCGTGAGGTACCTGCCTCGACCTTGGCGGCCTCCTGCTCGGCGATCTTCTTCAGCTCCTCCGAGGTCAGGGAGCGCTCGGTACCGTTCATCTCCCGCAGGATAGCGCGGGTCGGCCCTGTGGTGGGGTGTTTCTCCAGCAATTTATAGGTGTCCGGCGAGGTGCCGGTCTGCTCGATGACCAGAAAGAGATTCTGTTGCTGCTGTTCGCCGCTCAGCTCGGCGAGGGAGCCCTGCTCCTGGGGAGGCTGGCTCGGTTTGCCGCAGCCGTTCAGCGCGGCGATGACGCTCAGGCCGAGGCTGCCGGCAATGGAGTAGGAGAGAGCCTTTTTGATGTGTCGCATGGGGTTACCCTCGGGGCATCGATTTGTTCGGTCGGCCATTCTAGCGGTTTGTCCCCCAGGGATAAAACCGGTGGACAACACCGGTGGATTTGCCGTGGAATGGCCCACTTATGCTAGGATGCTGACCTTTAAGTTGAAGTCAACACCCCTGTAAGGCGAACGGCAAAATAGGGTGCCCGGTATATTGCACAATATTGCACAGAGCAGCAATTCGATTGATCCTGGAATTCTATTGCCGTTTGCCTAACGCTACTACAGGAAATATATGAACAGCCTGACCTATCTCCTGCCCAAGCACCGGCATCAGACATGGCATCCGGACCTGGAGCCGCTTGGGGTCGCGGCCGAGATGGGTGTGGAGATCCCCCTGCTCGGCTATGTGACCGCCGGTCAGCCGGTGGATATCCCTGATGAGAGGGAGACCGTCACCGTCCCCCGCCACATGCTGCGCAAGAATTGCTATGCACTGCGGGTGCGGGGGCACTCCATGATCGACGATCACATCCAGGATGGCGACATCATCATCGTCGAGCAGCGTGAGACGGCGGAGAACGGGGAGTCGGTCATCGCCATGATCAATGGCGAGAAGGTGACCCTCAAGCGTTTCTATATCGAGGCTGAGGGTATACGTCTGCAACCGGCCAACCCCTCCATGGAGCCCATCTACCTGCGGCATGAGGATCTGCAAATCCTCGGCATCGTCGCCGGGGTCATCCGAACCGCCGAGTAGAGGCAGGGGGAGAGAATTGGAAATCAAGATAACCATGCCCTGGAAGCTGTCAAAAATCTTAGGTCGGGGCATACAGGCCGGCCTGCTGCTGCTCCTGGGCGGCTGCATGAGCCTGCCCACCCCCGACGGGGCGCGGCAGCCGACCCATGCCTACAGCGGTCAGGATAGCCTGCTACATAGGGAGTACCGGGATCGGGTCGGGGCCAACGCGGGCAAGTCCGGTTTTACCGTCCTTGGCGGCGGCGAGGAGGCCTTCGCCGCCCGCCTGGAATTGATCCGCAAGGCCGAGAAGAGCATCGATGTCCAGTACTACATCGCCTGGAACGACACGGCGGGCTCCCTGATCTACCAATCCCTGCTGGAGGCCGCAGAACGCGGGGTGCGGGTCAGAATCCTATTGGATGACCTCAACCTGGACGGCGCCACGGGGCGGCTGTCCGTTCTGGATCGCCACCCCAACATCGCGGTCCGTTCCTTCAATCCCTTCCGGCGTGACGTTCCACGCTCCTGGCAATACCTCTTCCGATTCGGCGAGGTATCGCGACGCATGCACAACAAATCGATGGTGTTCGACAACCTGGCCACCATCGTCGGCAGCCGCAACGTGGGGGACGAGGCCGCCGGCGTCCCGGTGGACTACATCTTCAGCGAGTTCGAGATATTGGGCGTCGGGCCTGTCGCCCAGATGGTCTCCTCCTCCTTCGACCGGTATTGGAACAGTGTCCACAGTGTCGAATTGGGCAGGCTGACGCGGGTGCTCGGGGAGGCACAGTATGTGGCGGGCAGGGGCATCAACGATGAGTTGCCCCCCGAGGCCTATCAACGGCTCCTGATAAGCCTCCCCCTGGCCCAGCAGATCCGCTGCAATCGGCTGGATCTGGAATGGGCGCCGGTCGAACTGGTCGCCGACCCGCCCGAGAAGATCCGCCAGGACCTGAAGCGCGGTGACTTTTTGAACGCGACCGCGCTGCGCCCCTTCATCGCGGATACCCGCCGGGAACTCTGGATACTCAATCCCTATGTGGTCCCCACCCCGGAAGGGGTCGCCTTCTTCGACGGCTTGCGCCGGCGCGGCGTCGATGTGACCCTGGTGACCAACTCCTATGCCTCGACGGACCACTCCCTGGTCCACGCCCACTACGCCCGCTACCGCAAACCGCTGCTGGCGATGGGGGTCAAGCTCCATGAGTTCGAGACCAATGGCAATGGGGCGGCCTGCTGCAAAGGCATTCGCCGGCTGTTCCGCAAGGAGCCGCCACGGGCCAGGCTCCACGCCAAGATCATCGCCTTCGACCGGCAGCGTACCTATGTGGGCACCATGAACCTGGACCCCCGCTCCCTCTACGAGAATACTGAGCTGGGCATCGTCATCGATTCGCCGGCCCTGAGCCAGCGAATTACGCGCCGGTTCGACTCGAACATGGCGCAATTCGCCTATCAGGTGGACCTTGGCGAGGGCGGCAAGCTCCACTGGGTGGATCTCGGAAAGGGCAAACGCCTGAACCGCGAGCCCGATACCCATGTCCTTCAACGGCTCTGGGTAGCCGTTCTCGCCTTGGTGCCGGTGGAGTCGCTGCTGTAGCCTTTTTTCCGCTATTCGATCCGGAGCCGCCCGATCTCTTCAAGGCTCAGGCCCGTCAGGGCGGCAATAGCCGCATCGTCCAAAACAGGCAGCAGGTTGCGGGCAATGGCCAGTTTGGCCCTGTGTTCGCCCCTGGCTTCACCAATGACTTCGCCCTCTGCCCGGCCTTCTGCCCTGCCAGCTTCCTTGCCCTTGGCCTCCGCCAGTTCCAGCGCCCCCCGTTGCAGGATGATGAAGTCGTGCCGCTTGTGTTGGATCTCCAGCTCTTCCCTTGTCATCGCTGCTTCGTTGATCTGGTCGAAGGCTGCGTGGATGCAGGGGTCGCTGCCCAGGCTTTCGGGGATGTATTCGAGGCT
>JAHJDE010000010.1 GCA_018812525.1 Gammaproteobacteria bacterium | reverse complement strand
TTAGGAGCTGTCCGGAAATAAGTTGGACAATATCGCGCTCAGATTTAGGTCAGATTTGGTCGATCTGATTGAGCAAAACCGCCTATTTTCGCGGCAGAGCCGCTCCCACCGCCGTGGGAGCGGCTCTGCCGCGAAAAGAGATCGATTGAAGATCGGCCAAAGATGGCCTGAAGATGAGATGCGAGATGTTCAAGTTATTCCCGGACAGTTCCCAAGAACGCAAAGAGCGCGATGGAAATCACCGGCTTGTATAGTCTCTGCATTCACCCATTGTGTTTGTCGGGCAATACGGGCAAGCCCTTGACAGCCTTCGCGTACTTTACGCTCTTTGCGGTTAAATCGAGGTAATATCTCCAGCGCCCCGATATCACGCGAATGGGTTATTTTTACATCTCTGCCGCCCACAAGTCCTCGGGCAAGACGACGTTGAGCATCGGGCTCTGTGCGGCCCTGGCCGCGCGGGGCCTGCGGGTCCAGCCCTTCAAGAAGGGGCCTGACTACATCGATCCCCTCTGGCTTTCGCGGGCAGCGGGGCGTCCCTGCTTCAACCTCGATTTCAATAGCCAATCCAACGACGAAATCCTCGACCTGTTCCGGGGCCGATCTAGCGGCGCCGATGTAACCCTGATCGAGGGGAACAAGGGGCTTTATGATGGCATGGCCCTGGACGGCAGCGACTGCAACGCGGCCATGGCCAAACTCCTGGGCGCCCCCGTGGTTCTTATCTTGGATACCAAGGGCGTAACACGAGGGATTGCGCCCCTCCTGATGGGCTACCAGAGCTTCGATCCCGGCGTCAAAATCGCCGGGGTCATACTGAATCAACTGGCAGGTCCCCGGCAGGAGGGCAAGATCCGCCAAGTGATCGAGCACTACACCGATATCCCGATCCTGGGCGCAGTCCAGCGTGATCCAAATCTTGTGATCGAGGAACGCCATCTCGGCCTGGTGCCCAGCAACGAGGCCGGCGAGGTGGAGGAGAAGATCGCCTGCCTGCGCCAGGCGGTGGAGGCCGGTGTGGATCTGGATGCCCTGCTGCGGATAGCCAAACCCTTCGGCGCAGCTCAGGACAGGCCCTTTGGTCCGGTCTCCGGCGACCCCAGGGGAGAGGTATTTCCCACTCCTCGGGTCCGCATCGGGGTGGCCCGTGACGCGGCCTTCGGCTTCTATTATCCCGATGACCTGGATGGCCTGCGCCGAGCCGGGGCCGAACTGGTCTTCTTCAGCCCCATCGCCGACCGGGGGCTGCCGCCGGTCGATGGTCTCTTTCTCGGCGGCGGCTTCCCCGAGACCCAGATGGAGGCCCTGGAGGCGAATCACCCCATGCGGGAGGCGATCAAGGGGTTCATCGAGGCGGGAGGGCCGGCCTATGCCGAATGCGGGGGCATGATGTACCTCAGCCGCACCCTCCGCTGGCAGGGACGGATAACTCGGATGGCCGGAGTCATCCCGGCGGACGCGGTGATGCACGAACGTCCCCAGGGTCGTGGCTATGTACGCTTGAGAGAGGGGCCAGACCACCCCTGGGGCGGGGGCAAGGGAAGCGAATATCCGGTCCACGAATTCCACTATTCCCGGCTGGAGAATCTGTCGGGGCCACTGCGATATGCCTTCGACCTGGTCCGTGGGGTGGGGATCGACGGCAGCCACGACGGCATCGTTCACAAGAATCTCTTGGCCGGCTATGGCCACCACCGCCAGGTAAATAACAACCCTTGGACACAACGGTTTGTCGATTTCGTGGAAGGGTGTAAAAATCAGTCACGGCATTAACGAAGAGGGTGGTAAAGATGTTCAAAGTGACCGAGGCGGCGGCGGACCAGATTCGTAACGCGGCCCAGCAGAGCGGCGCGGACGGCATGCCCCTGCGCCTTGCCGCCCACACCCGGCCGGATGGCTCCATCGACTACCGGATGGGCTTTGACGAGGAGTCCGACGAAGACATTACCTTCAAGTGCGAGGGGGTGACGATCCTGATGGGGCCTGAATACGTCCCCCTGCTGGACGAGACCCTGCTCGACTTCGTGGCCCTGGACGAGGGCGACCAGCAGTTCATCTTCCACAATCCCAAGGACCCCCACTACAAGCCGCCGCAGGGCTAAGGAGCTGGCCTCGGGTCCGCGCCAGTTGAACTTTTGCCCCGTTGCGCGTAATTTTGCGTCGGTCTTATTGCTCGCATTTCTGACGTCTGAATTTAGGCGTTCGAGGGAAACACTATCGGAACACCCACTATCATCGCCCGGCCGGATCACAACATCTCCCGTGCCAATATCAGCAGGGGCGCCGTGCGGGTCCTTTATCAACTGCGCGAGGCCGGATTCGATGCCTATCTGGTGGGCGGCGGCGTCAGGGATCTGCTGTTGGGCCGGGAGCCCAAGGATTTTGATGTAGCTACCAACGCCCATCCCGATCAGGTGAAGGATGTCTTCGGGCGCAACTGCCACCTGATCGGCCGCCGGTTCCGGCTGGCCCATGTGCGCGCCGGGCGCGATATCGTCGAGGTGGCCACCTTCCGCGCCATCCCCAGGGATGATGGCGGCGATCATGAGACCGACAACGGCATGATCCTGCGCGACAACGTCTACGGAAACATTGAGGAAGACGCCCTGCGGCGCGACTTCACGGTCAACGCCCTCTATTACAACATCGCCGATTTCTCGGTGGTCGATTACGGCAGCGGTATGGCCGATCTGCGGGCCGGCATGCTTCGCCTGCTGGGGGATCCGGAGGTCCGCTTCCGCGAGGACCCGGTGCGCATGCTTCGGGCCGTACGCTTCGCCGCCAAGCTCGGCTTCAATATCCACAGGGCCGCAGAGCGGCTGATGCCCGGCATGGCATCCCTACTGCGTGAGGTGCCATCGGCCCGGCTGTTCGAGGAATGCCTGAAGCTGTTCCACGGCGGCCAGGCAGTCGAGACCTTCGAGAAACTGCGCCACTACCGCCTGTTCGATTGGCTCTTCCCGGAGACGGAACGCTGCCTTGGCGAGGAGGAGGACCACTTCCCTATCACCTTCGTCGTCCACGGCCTGGCCAATACGGACGCCCGCATCCTGGAGAACAAGCCGGTGACGCCTGCCTTCCTGTTCGCCGTGCTCCTCTGGGAACCGGTGCGCCGCCTGGCCGGCTTCTATGTGGAACGCGAGGGGCTGGACGAGACCGCCTCCCTGCAACGCGCCGGGAGCGAGGTACTGGTCCGCTCCCTGGAGCGGGTCTCTATCCCCAAGCGCTACAGCCTGGACATGCGTGAAATCTGGCAGTTGCAGCCGCGTTTCGAGGCTCGCTCCGGCAAGCGCCCGCAACGGCTCCTCAGTCACCCCCGTTTTCGCGCCGCCTACGACTTCATGCTGTTGCGCGCCAAGGCCGGCGAGGCTGAACAGGAACTGGCGGACTGGTGGACCCGCTTCCAGGCGTCCGGTGAGGAGGAACAGCGGTCGATGACCCAGGAACCCGATGGAAAGGGCACCAGCCGCAAGCGGCGGCGGCGGCCCCGAAGCACCAAGAAAAGCGCGCCTGTGACGGAATGAGATGATATGAGTTGTACGGCCTATATCGGTCTGGGTAGCAATATCGAGAAACCCATATCCCAATTACTGAGCGCCCTGGATGCGCTGGACTCTCATCCCCGTATCAGTCTGAAGGCGGTCTCCAGCTTTTACCGCAACCCCCCCATGGGACCACAGGACCAGCCCGATTTCGTCAATGCGGTGGTGGAGATCGAGACGGATCTGGAGCCGGAAGCGCTGCTTGATACCCTGATCGGCATCGAGGACGCCCACGGGCGGGAACGCAACGGAAAGCGATGGGGCCCACGCACCCTGGACCTTGATCTCCTGGCCTACGGCGAGGAGATCATCGAAACGGAGCGCCTCACCGTGCCCCACCCCGGCATCCCGACCCGCTCCTTCGTCCTCAAGCCCATGGCCGAGATCGCCCCGCACCTGGTGCTCCCCGGCATGGGCTCGGTCCAGCACCTGTTGGAGGATTGCGACACCTACTGGATGGATGCCATCAGGGACGAGCCAGAATTGCGGTAGGAGCGCCCGCTACGCACTCAGAGGGTTTTTCTCAGCCTCTCAGAACAACGTCATCGAACTTCCCACGACGGCCCGGGCTCTGCCCGACATCGGGATGCGCCAAGGCTTCGACTGGCGGGGATAACCCGCCCAAGACCAGGTCCTCCCAGAGGGTTACTGTGAAAGTCGCGAAGCGCGCGTTTGCCCCCTCCCCCATTTGGGGGGAGGGTTGGGGAAGGGGAACGATCAGGCCTGTCCTGAGCGGAGTCGAAGGAAGCGGAGTCGAAGGAAGCGGAGTCGAAGGAAGCGGAGTCGAAGGAAGCGGAGTCGAAGGAAGCGGAGTCGAAGGAAGCGGAGTCGAAGGAAGCGGAGTCGAAGGAAGCGGAGTCGAAGGAAGAGCAGTCGAAGG
>JAHJDE010000122.1 GCA_018812525.1 Gammaproteobacteria bacterium | reverse complement strand
CGCTCCCACCGCCGTGGGAGCGGCTCTGCCGCGAAAATAGGCGGTTTTGCTCAATCAGATCGACCAAATCTGACCTAAGAGGAACTTGCAAAATGGCCATCCTGGCCATTTTGCAAGGCGAAAACGAAAAATGTGATTTTTCGTTTTCTTCATTTTCAATGGCTTAGGCCATTGTAAATGGCGGTTCATCCCTGAACCGCAGGAGGTTCTTGCAGTTTTGCAAGAACCTCCTAAATCTGAGCGCGATATTGCCCAACTTATTTCCGGACAGCTCCTAAGGATGGAAAGGTCGCCTCGGCCCTGAACGTTCGCGCTCCCCTGACCCCTTCCAGAGGCAAGAAACAGCGGCTGCTTGGCGGTAAATATTTTGTAAACCCACCGCTTGAGGTGAAAATAAATTGTTGTGGGTGGATAAGCGAAGCGCATCCACCCTTGACTGGCGCGGCGATGGATGGTTTACCGGGCTGGGCGGGTACCACTCCGGCGTCTCGGACATCTCCGATCCCTCCCGTTATCCTGTTCCTTCGAGGTGACGGATTGGGACAGATCCTCAGGAAACAGCAGCGGTGCCAATTCCCGCAGGGCGCGTGAATAGACGTTTCGTTTGAAATAGACCACATCCCGGATCGGGCGCCAGTAATGGACCCAGCGCCAGTGGTCGAATTCCGGCTTATCGCATTGGTCCAGGCAGAAGTCGTTTTCGTCGCAAAGCAGGCGCAACAAGAACCAGCGTTGCTTCTGCCCGATGCAAAGCGGAAAGCAGTTGCGCCTGACATAGCGACCGGGGAGGCGGTAACGGAGCCAGCCTCTGGTGCAGCCCAGGATCTCGACCTGGTGCGGGCCCAAGCCCACCTCCTCCTTTAGCTCGCGGAACAGCGCATCCTCCGGGGACTCGTCATCGTCTATGCCGCCCTGGGGAAACTGCCAGGCATCTTGGCCTATGCGACGCCCCCAAAAGAGTTTGCGCTGATCGTTGCAGAGGATTATGCCGACATTGAGCCGGAAACCGTCTGAATCGATCACAGTTGCATCTTGTTTAATTATGAAATTGACCCCATTCAATCACAAGGCCATCCCCAGCAGCAAGCCTGATAAGCTACTGCCCGCAAAAGAAATTCGGTATAGTCAGCCGCTTTCCACCTGCCATCGCGAAAATTTCATGCCACTTGCCATCTTCGATCTGGACAACACCCTGCTGAACGGAGACTCCGACTATCTCTGGGGCCGCTACCTGGTGGAGCGCGGCATCGTGGACAGCGACCATTACGACAAGGAAAACGACCGTTTTTACCGGGAATACGAGGCGGGCATCCTGGATATCTTCGAGTTTCTTGCCTTCGCCCTGCGGCCCCTGGCGGAGAACGCCCCCGAGGACCTGCTCCGCTGGCGCGAGGAGTTCCTGCAAGAGAAGATCGACCCCATCATCCTCCCCGCCGGCCGCAAGCTGGTCGAAGCCCACCGCGCGGCTGGGGACAGCCTGATGATCATCACCGCCACCAATGCCTTCGTCACGACCCCCATCGCCGCGCGGCTGGGCATTCCCCATCTGCTGGCCACGGACCCGGAAGTGAACGGCGGCCGCTATACCGGCCGCGTAGCCGGAACCCCCTGCTTCCAGGGCGGCAAGGTGGAACGGCTGCGGCAATGGCTCCTGGCCAACGGGACCGGCCTCAAGGGCAGTTACTTCTACAGCGACTCCCGCAATGACATCCCCCTGCTGGAGCAGGTCGATCACCCCCATGCCGTCGATCCCGACGAGGCCCTGGCGGCCCATGCCCAGGAACGGGGCTGGCCGATCCTCTCCCTGCGCAACTGACCTGGGGTTCGGGCGGCTGTTGGGATAATATCTGTCGACCAATGAACCCCGTCACCCTCATCAAATACATCTTCTCCCTGGTGGGCCTGACCCTGCTGGGCGGCGCCTATCTTTGGCAGCAGCATACCCTGTCGTTTCTGGCGGGGGCCGCCTTGGCGGAAGGGACTGTCATCGGCTTCAGGGTATCGGGTACCAGCGACAGCTATCACCCCAGGGTCCGCTTCACCACCAACGAAGGCGAGACCATCGAATTCGTCTCATCCAGCGGCTCCAGACCGCCGGCCTACGACAAGGGGGAGGGGGTGGAGGTCCTCTACCGTCCCTCGGACCCGCATCTGGCCATGATCAAGGGCTTCTTTTCTCTCTGGGCCGGCCCCCTGATCCTGGGCGGTATTGGGGGAATATTCGCCCTGATCGGCATCCTGCTCATGCGCTTTCCGCCCCGTTTCGAACTCGACATCCCGGGGAGGATGGGGCCGGCGGGAGGCCGACCGCCGGGGGAGATCGACGAACCCTTACAGCCGCCCGCTGTCGAGCGGACCCCGCGCTGACGCAGGCCCATGTCGCTGAACAAACCCGCGCATTGGGGATTCTGGGCCAGCCTGCTCTGGTGCCTGCCCATCGCCCTCCTCTTCGCCCTGCTGCAAATCGCCGCCCTCTTCCTGGCCGCCTCGCCCGACGACCCGGACAGCACCGACTTGCTCATGAATGCCGACAGCAACGGCACCCTGCTGACCTACGCCACCCTCGCCACCGGCATCGGCTGCTCCCTGCTGATACTGGGCATCATCCGGCTCAAAAAGGGAAGCCGCGTCCGGGATTACCTCGCCTGGCAGGGCGTCCCACCCGCCATCGCCCTCCGCTGGTTCCTCCTGCTGACGGCGCTCATGATCCTCTCCGACGCCCTCATGGCCGGACTCGGGCAGCCCGTCATCCCCGAATTCATGTCCCGGAGCCACGAAACGGCGGAACCCCGCTGGCTCTTCTGGCTGGCCCTGGTCCTGGCCGCGCCCCTGTTCGAGGAGCTGATGTTCCGGGGCTTCCTCATGCGAGGCTTACAGGAGAGCTTTTTGGGAACCACCGGCGCCCTGCTGCTGACCAGCCTCCTCTGGTCCGCCCTCCACCTCCAATACGACCACTTCGGCCTCGCCACCGTCTTCGCCTTCGGGCTGGCGCTGGGCCTGGCAAGGATAAGAACCGGCTCCCTCCCCCTCAGCATCGCCCTGCACGCCTACATCAACGGCGTGGCCAGCCTTCAGACGGCCTTGTTTGGCTAGGGGTTCCGTGGGAATTTTCCGATTCTTACTGACGTCCGGTTGCTGGGAAGCAAAACCCAGTTGTGTGGAGCTGGGGAGGCGTTGGGGTTCTAACAATCCCACAGTTTCTGCAAAAGCTGGCAATCAAAGGACCAAGGTCATTTCAGAACGCAAGGGCCGCACCTTGTTGCCGGCAATAAAGTAAGCCCCCTCTTCCTATCGCTTGCAGAGCGGCCTCAGATCGGGATTCTCGACGGCATCGACCACGGCGTTGACCAGATCGGACAGCTCTTCCAGGGTGATGGTGGCCAGCAGCTTGTTCACCAGGGCGGGAGGGATCGCCGCCAGCACCGAGCGGCCATCCTTTAAGTTCACCGCCACCCCCACGCTGTGGATGTACTCGTCCCCGTCCTGTCCTGCGGTCAGCTCTTCGGTCATGTCTAGCAGTTCGTCGTAATAGACTTCGATCTCCTCCAGCAGCGCGTCGTCCAGTTCCTCGGGCAAAAGGACGTTGGTGCTGAGGTCTTCCTGTTCCAAGCGGGGCTCAAGGCCCTTCTCCTTGAGGAAGTCGCAGAAGAGCCCGCAGGGCGTGGGATGGAAGAAGGCGTATTCGAGCATGCGGAAACCCTTTCGCTTGGATGGCTGTGAATGAAATTCAGGTCGATGTGGATATGTCTGAAAAATCCCCCTCGATCCCCCTTTTTCAAAGGGGAAAGCAAAGCCCCTTTGAAGGGGGGATTTTCGATTGCCCGCCAAGGCCAGCCGAACTTCATCCAGTGTCAAATTCGTTCATGGCGGCGAGGGGCCAATCATACCCCGCCTCGATGGACCTGCACTCGTTGAGCGCAATAAAGCCTGAAATGTCCCCCTATGCCCCCAGGGGAAGCAGTTTGATACGGTGCTTCCTGGGATCGATGGAAACCAGGGCGCCACTTTCCAGTTGATGTGCAACGGAGGAGAGTGTCTCTAAAACGATCGCGCCCATGGCATCGGGGAGAATGTTCTCCGCCCTGATCTGGATGACGCTTGGACCCACGGCATTAGTGGCATGGAGCAGGGCACCGAAATCGAGATCGTGGGTCATCACGATATGCTGGTTGTCCCGAGCTTATGACATGATCTCGGTATCGGTCGCGCGGATATCTCCTATCTGGCTCCAGTGAAGGGCGGTCTTGCCCTTGCGCTTTCAGATAGCCAACCCACACAAGCGGGATATTCATGACGCCTTGAGGGGAAGGTCATGTTCCTCCGAACGCCAGGTCGCATAGGCCAGAGCGGCATAGATATCCTGCTCTTCGAGGTAGGGGTAGAGGTCCAGCACCTCATCCTTGGTTGAGCCGGAGGCCAACAAACCAAGAATGGTGCCAACGGTTACCCGGATGCCGCGGATACAGGGTTTGCCACCCATGACATTCGGATCAAGGGTAATTCTGTCGAGTTCAGGAAAGTGCATGGTTCCACCCATTTGGTTCCGGAAAACATCATAGCTCACTGAGGAACTTGCGGTCTCTCAATGCACCGCGCAGGAGAAGCAGGGGTCGTAGTTGCGTATCACCCGTTCGGCGCGCTGGCGCAGGCTTGTTTCATCCTGGTCCAGGCCGAGGCGTTCCAGGCTGAGGCGGATGTCTTCTTCCATGCGCGCCTGGTTCTGGCTGGTGGGGGAGACGATCCAGGCCGCGTTTACCCGTCTGTGGTCGTCGATCTCGTAGCAGTGCCAGAGCAGCCCGCACGGGGACTCGATGGCGCCGTAGGAGATGCCATTCTGGTGCGGAACCTCCTCGAAGGACCTGGCCGGCCTTTCATACCCCTCCAGCAGGCCGAGCGCCTCCCGGAGGGCGAACAGCAGTTCGGCCGCGCGGGCGAGGATGGAGTGGAACATGTTGTGACTCGGGAAGGAAATACCGGTCGCAGCGAGGGCCTGCCGAACCGCCGGGGAAAGCTCCGGCAAGCCCAGATTGAGGCGCGCCAGGGGACCTACCAGGTAGGGCCGCTTGTCGAGGACGCTGTGGGGCGCCAGGGAGTGGTCAACTTCGTGGCGTTCGAAGTGGCGTATGAACTCGCTGGCATCGATATCGAGCCAGTCACCGGACTGGATCCGGCTCCCGCCCATGGGATAGCCCGCCGCAGGACTGAGGGCGACGCTGGTGAAGGGGTGTTCGTCCTGGGGAAAAGGCAGGGTCTTGGCGATCCAGCCCAGCAGGGCCTCCGCCGCCGGCAAGGCGTCCTGCAGACGCTGGCGCATGACCGCCACTGCCAGCGGCTCGGGTGCCCGATAGAAGCCGCCGATGCGTACCCCGACCGGATGGACCGAACGGCCGCCGAACAGGGCTACAAGCTCCCGGCCCAATTGCTGAAGGCGCCAACCCCGTTGCAGGACTTCCCCATGGCGCTCCATCAAAGCCTGGATGTCGTTGGCGCCGAGGAAATCGGGCAAGGCCATGAGGTGGATATGGCGGCTGTGGCTCTGTATCCACTCCCCGCACAGCATCACCCGCCGCATGGCGCTGACCCAGGGCGCCGGCTCCACCTCGGCGAGACGTTCGAAGGCTTGGGCCGCGCACAATTGATGGGCGACCGGAGAGAGTCCCCCGATGCGGGCCACCATCTCCACCACCTGATCCCGGCCGCGTCCCTCGACCAGTTTTTCGAACAGGCGCGGCGGCTCCAGGATCTTCAAGGCCAGGGCATGAATGGATCCCTCCCCGATCTCCAGCCGCAGGGCGCCTCGCCCCTCCACCCTTGTCAACAGAGGCACCTGGATCAGGGCATTCATTCCTCCTCCAGCCCATGCGCCGCCAGCCGGAAAGGGCTGGCGTTGCCATGGATGAAGCGGAACCGGCGCGCCGTTTCCGCCTTGCTCAGGCCCAACCCCTGGAGGCGTCCGGCCAGGGCGGAGTGGTTCACCTGCTCCGAGGGGCCGAAGCAGGCATAACAAGCCCGCCCAAAGGCGGGGCAGAGGGCACCGCAACCTGCCTGGGTCACCGGCCCCATGCAGGGTTGTCCCTGGGTCACCAGGGTACAGATCAGTTGCCTCTCCTTACATTCCATGCAGAGGGGGCGGGAGTCCCTTTTCGGCCTGACGCCGGAGAGGATGTCGCGTAACAGAGAGCGTACGCGCCGGCCGTTGACCGGGCAGCCCCAGAGGGTCCAATCGACCTTGACATGGTCTGTGATGGGGGTGGCGGCCGGCAGCAGGCCGATGCGTTCGGGTCGATCGAAGAGCTCGGCGATCCATTGGCTGCCGTCGGCTTGATTGCGCAGGGCCTGCAAGCCACCCGAGGCGGCGCAGGCGCCGTAGGCGACCAGGTATCCGCTCCGCGCCCGGACTTGCTCGATCCTTTCTCGTTCCGGAGCTGAGGAGATGCTGCCCTCCACCAGGGCCACATCGACCTCGGCCCCTTCGTCCAGGAACCCGGCCATGGCGAAGTGAACGATCTCGAAGCATTGGGAGAGCTCGGCCAGCAAGCTGCCCGGATCGAGCAGGGCCAACTGGCAGCCCCCGCAAGAGTTGAATTGGTGAACTGCGATTCTTGGTTTCGTCATCCTGGGGACCCGCCACTCCAGATGCTGTTCGTGCAATTATGGACGCCTCCGGCCACAAGGCAACCCGGACAGGAAAACGGCGGAATTGCGGGCAAAGGACTCAGATGTCTTTCGCCTTGGCGCCGGCTGGGCCTTTTCGGGATAATAGCCAACCCAGACCTGGAATCCGCCGGATGAGAAAACCATTACTCCTCGCCTTACTGATCGCCGTCCTGAGCCCCCTCCGAGCGGAGGCCTTTGATCTTTTCAGGCCCAAGGATCGCGACCATTCGCGCCTCATCGTCGGCGACTGGGAGGCCAGGTCTGGAACGCTCGTCGCCCGGGTGATCATCAACGGCTCGGGGAATTTTTCCGGTGTGCTGGGCGAGAACGGGAAGGTCTCCTGGGTCTACAGCGGGACCTGGAAAATCGAGGGAAAGGAACTGGTCTGGCACTATGACGATTCCCTTCAGTCCCTGCCGGAGCACCTGCGGGGCAAGTCGGAGCGAAACAAGATCATGACCCTCGACCGGAGCAAGCTCGTTTTGCAGGAGACGGATGGCCGGGTCACCAGCTACCAGCGGCGGAAGAAATAGCCTCTCAGAACCCCCTGACGCCGAAGTAGTCGGCGATCTCCGCGTAGCGGAACACGGGACCTTCCTTGCAGACGCGGAGGGGGCCGATCTGGCAATGGCCGCAGAGGCCGTTGCCGCACGCCATGTTGCGCTCCAGGCCCAGCCAGAGATCCCCGTCGCCGAGGCCAAGCTCGCGCAATTGGGCGATGGCGGCCATCATCATCAGCTCTGGCCCGCACATCATGGCGATACTGCGCTCCGGCACCAGGCTGACCTGGGAAAAGAGTTCAACCACCGTCCCCTCGTGGAAACGGGCATCCCCCATTGCCAGGTCCGCCGCCAGCAGCACCCGGGTATCGGGCTGCCCCGCCCAGGCATCGAAGCGCTCGCGCCAGATGAGGTCATGGGCCTGGCGCACCCCCTGCAAGAGGGTGACATGGCCGAACCTGTCCCTTCGCCGCATGACGTAATTGATCAGAGACAAGACCGGGGCGCAGCCAAGACCGCCGGTGACTATGATCAGATCCCTGCCCTCGGCCTCCCTCAGTGGCCAACCGCGGCCGAAGGGTCCCCGGATGCCCAGGCGATCCCCCGCCTTCAGTCGCGCCAGCCCCTCGGTCACCCGCCCCAGTGGGCGGATGCTGTGATCGAAGCAGTGGGCGTCTGCCGGGTCGGAGACGATGGACATGGGCACCTCGCCCACCCCGTGCAGATAGACCATATTGAACTGGCCGGGCTCGAATGCGAATGCCTTGCGGTGATCCTCATCGAGATACTCAAGCCGCAGGGTAAAGATGTCAGGCGACTCCTCCAGGCGCTCGACCACCAGGGCTTCCCTGGGCAAGGTCCCGCTCATGGCCGCCCCTCCAGGATGGCATCCAGTACAGGGTGAAAGTCGATGCCGGTGGGGCACCAGGTGATGCAGCGGCCACAACCGACACAGCCGCTACGGCCGAACCGGGCATGCCAGCCCGCCAGCTTGTGGGTCAGCCATTGACGGTAGCGCAGCCGGATATTCCCGCGCACCACCCGGCCGCGCAGCAGGCTTTGTCCCTCGTTGAAACAGGAGTCCCAGCGCCGGACTTGCAGTGACTCGCCCCCATCCAGGGCCGGTTCGCTGATCTGGTCGTGGCAGAAACAGGTGGGACAGACCGCCGTACAGTTGCCGCAGGAGAGGCAGCGCTCTGCCACCTTCTCCCAGGCGGGGTGATCGAGGGATTCGAACAGGACCCCGCTCAGGTCCGGTCCCGGCAGCTCCCGCGTCTGCCCCTGGGCAGCATTCTCGATCGCCCGATTGGCCTGCTCCATTTGCCCCTCGGTCGCCTCCGGCAGATCCAGAAGCGCCAGGGTCTCGGCCCCCCGCTCAGCGTTGCTCCATAACAGAAGACCTTCATCCAGTTCCGCCATGCCGATCTGGTAGCCCTGGGTCAGGGCGGGACCGTCCCCGGTGGAGCGGCAGAAACAGGTGGCCGCCGGGTGGTGGCAATCCACCCCCAGCAACAAGAGCCCGCGCCGCCGTGCCTGGTAATGGGCATCCTCGGCAAAGTGGCGGTCCAGCATGGCCAGGGCAGCCAGGTCGCAGGCCTTGACGCCTATGATGGCCAGCCTGGGCGCCTCGGCTTCGACAGCCTCGAACCCAAGCCCCCCATCGGCGCGCCGCCATGAGCGCCACAGCCCTTCCACCGGGGCAAAGCTGAAGGGTTTCAGCCCCTGGGGACCCGAGGCCCAGGCGAAGCAGCGGGGGCTATCGGTTTGTAGCAGCCGATACGCCCCCGGTGCCTGCCGGTCACGCCAGCCGTGGGGAAGTTGGGCGCTGGAATCGAGCCGTCCGTAAACGATGGCCCCATCCCTGGCCTGGGGGCCGACACAAGCATAGCCGCCCGCCCGCAGGGCGTCGAAGAGACACTCCAGTTCCTCCCGGGGAAGAAAGAAGGGGCGGCGGTGTGGGATCGGCATGGCTCAAGTGGTTGAATAAGTGGGGTAACAAAGTAAAGACCAGGATGGGTGATTCGCCAACCAAAGATGTCAATCGACCCGCTGCTTTTGACATGCGTCAAGCAAGCGCCTAGTCCGCTTGCGCCTTTCGTGCTATGGACACATCCTCTCCCATGCGAATCAATTGCCCCGGCATCATGAACAACCGCGCGGCCCTCCGCGACCCACATCGATCAGGGAGACCCCTTATGGACTTGACTACAAAATGGCTCGGACTTGAGCTAAGAAACCCCTTTGTGCCTTCGGCCTCGCCGCTGACCAAGTGCCTGGATACCGCCCGGCGACTGGAGGACGCCGGCGCCGGCGCCCTCATCATGCATTCCCTCTACGAGGAGGCGGTGATGTCCTTCGACGAGGATGCGACTCGCTTCCTGCACCACCAGGACACCGGCAATCCGATGGCCAGGGGCAATCTGGCCGCCCCTATAGACTTCCCCTGTAAGCTGGACTGCTACCTGGAACAGCTCTCCAGCCTCAAGGCGAGCCTGGGGATCCCCGTGGTCGCCAGCCTCAACGGGGTCACCCCCGGCGGCTGGGTCGAACACGCCAAGGAGTTGCAGGACGCGGGCGCGGACGCCCTGGAGCTGAACGTCTACCATGTGGCGGCCGATCCCGAGGAGTCCGGCTTCGAGGTGGAGGAGCGCTATCTCAACCTGCTGGAACTCCTGGAAGACCAGATCAACATTCCCATCAATATGAAGCTCGGCCCCTTCTTCAGCTCCCCGGCCCATATGATCTGCCTGCTGGAACCGGCCGGGGCAGCGGGCGTCTCGATCTTCAACCGCTTCTTCCAGCCGGATATCAATATCGAGACCTTGCGGCTGGTTCCCACGCTGCACCCTTCCACCTCGACCGAGACGCTGCTCGCCGTGCGCTGGATTGCAATCCTTTATGGCCGCTCCAAGCTCTCCCTGGGCGCCACCGGCGGGGTACATACGGCGGAGGACGTGATCAAGCTGCTGCTGGCCGGGGCCGATGTGGTGCATCTCTGCTCCTCGCTGTTGCAGCACGGGCCGAGCCACCTGGGCGCGCTGGCGCAAGGATTGGAGCAGTGGATGGACAGGCAGGGGTTCGGGTCGATTGCCGAGGTTCGAGGCCGCATGAGCCAGCACAATGTCGCCGACCCCAGCGAATTCGTCCGCGCCAACTACATGATGATGCTGGATGGCTATTCGCCGGATGCGGCAGGCGGGCCTGGCATGTAGCGGCGGGTTTGAAACCCGCCACTGCTAACCCGGATATTTCATAAATTCACCGCGCCCTCGCTTGTCCTTTGATCCGCCAAGAAATTTTCTTCGCTCGACCGTATAGCCCGATACGGCGCTCACTCAGAAAATTCCTTGGCGAATCAGAATCCGGCGCGATCATCACGGCAATTTATGAAATATCCGGGCTAAAGGAGGTTCTTGCAAAACTGCAAGAACCTCTTGCGGTTCAGGGATGAACCGCAAAATGGTCAGGATGGCCATTTTGCAAGTTCCTCAAGGGGACCTCTAAAAATTCCATCCCTGGAATTTTTAGAGACGGAAAGAGGTTCCTAAAAGGGCATCCCCGGCGGCATCTTGCCGCCCATGGCGCGCATCATCTTTTGCAGGCCGCCGCCCTTCATCTTTTTCATCATCTTCTGCATTTGCAGGAACTGCTTGAGCAGTTTGTTGACCTCCTGCACCTGGAGCCCGCAGCCGATGGCAATACGCTTCTTGCGGGAGCCCTTGATGATGTCGGGAAAGCGGCGCTCATGCGGGGTCATGGAGTTGATGATGGCGATCTGGCGGCGCATCTCCTTGTCGTTGACCTGATTCTTCACTGCGTCCGGGACATTGCCCATGCCGGGGAGCTTATCCAACAGGCTGGCCATGCCGCCCATGTTCATCATCTGCCCCAACTGGTCACGCAGATCCTCCAGATCGAAGCCCTTGCCCTTTTGCAGCTTCTTGGCAAGTTTGACAGCCTGTTCCTGATCGACCTTCTGCTGCACCTCCTCGATCAGGGAGAGGACATCGCCCATGCCGAGGATGCGCGAGGCGATGCGGTCGGGGTGAAAGGGCTCCAGGGCGGAGGTCTTTTCGCCCACACCGATGAACTTGATCGGCCTGCCGGTGATCTGGCGCACGGAGAGGGCCGCCCCGCCGCGGGCATCGCCGTCGGCCTTGGTCAGTACAACACCGGTCAGGGGCAGGGCATCGCCAAAGGCCTTGGCCGTGTTCGCGGCATCCTGGCCGGTCATGGCATCGACCACGAAGAGGGTCTCGACCGGCCTTATCTCGGTGTGGAGTTCCTTGATCTCCGCCATCATGGCGGCATCCACATGGAGCCGGCCGGCAGTATCGACGATGAGCACGTCCATGAATCGCCTGCGCGCCTCGGCCAGGGCGGCGCGGGCGATGGCGATGGGGCTCTGGTCCGCCGAGCTTGGGAAGAAGTTGGCCTCGATCTCCCCGGCCAGGGTCTGCAACTGCTTGATGGCGGCCGGGCGGTAGACATCACAGCTCACCAGCATGACCGACTTCTTCTCGGTCTGGATCAGGCGGCGCGCCAGCTTGGCGGCACTGGTGGTCTTGCCGGAGCCTTGCAGGCCGGCCATCAGCACCACGGCGGGGGGCTGGACGGCCAGATTCAGGCTTTCGTTGGCATCGCCCATCAGGTGAATCAGTTCGCCATGGACCACCTTGATCAGCATCTGCCCCGGCGTCAGGCTTTGCAGCACCTCGGCGCCGAGGGCCTTTTCCCGCACCCGCTCGATAAACTCCCTGACCACCGGCAGGGCCACATCGGCCTCCAGCAGGGCCATGCGCACCTCGCGCAGGCTATCCTTAATATTGTCCTCGGTGAGCCGGGCCTGGCCGCGCAGGGTGGCGACCACTTTGTTGAGGCGTTGCGTCAGATTGTCGAACATGGCGATACCAGTGTAGCTGTTGCAGGGCGGCCCGAAGGCTGGGGCAGGGTTCAAATCCCCGGGATCCGTAGTATGCTGTACCCTTCTCCCTGGTCGCCCAGCCGGGATTGCGACCAGCGATTATAACGGCACCGCACCAGTTCCACAGCCAGATCGACATGACCACGGAAATCAACCTGCTCGCCATCCTCTCCATTCTCTTCTTTTTCGGCGGGGGCCTCGCCATCGCCTTGCGCCTGTTCGCCCTCCCAGACCGCCGGACCCCACCCCGTATGCTGGGCATCGGCCTGGGGTTCGTCGCACTTCTCTTCCAGGCGATGGCCCTCTATGGGGAGCTGATTACGCCGGTCGGTCTCAATCTCAGCATCTTCACCGTCGCCGCACTGGTAGCCTGGACCATGGTCCTGTTGCTGCTGCTCTCCGCCCTGACCAAGCCGGTCGAGAACCTGGGCATCCTGCTGCTGCCGGGCGCCGGGATCACCATGATCCTGGCCGTTCGCTTTCCCCATCTGCGGCTGCTCCATGATTCGGAGTCCCTGGGCCTGAACCTGCACATCCTGATCTCCCTCCTGGCCTACAGCCTCTTGACCCTGGCCGCCGTCCAGGCAACCCTGCTGGCCATCCAGGACCGGCACCTGCACAACCGCCACCCGGGCGGCTTCATCCGTGCCCTGCCCCCGCTGCAAACCATGGAGAGCCTGCTGTTCGAGATGATCGGCGCGGGTTTCTTCCTGCTCAGCCTGGCGCTCTTGAGCGGCGTCCTGTTCCTGGAGAACCTCTTCGCCCAGCACCTGGTCCACAAGACCATCCTCTCCCTCGTCTCCTGGGTCAGCTTCGCCGTCCTGCTCTGGGGCCGCTTTCGTTTCGGCTGGCGCGGCCGCACCGCCATCACCTGGACCCTGATCGGCTTCCTCCTGCTGATGCTGGCCTACTTCGGCAGCAAGGTGGTACTGGAGCTGATATTGGTCCGGTAAGGAGCTGTACCGGAAATAAGTTGGACAATATCGCGCTCAGATTTAGGCGTCGAGCAAAAATAACTTGAACAATATTGCGCTCGGATTTAGGTCAGATTTGGTCGATCTGATTGAGCAAAACCGCCTATTTTTGCGGCAGAGCCGCTCTCACCGCCGTGGGAGCGGCTCTGCCGCGAAACAGATCGATTGAAGATCGGCCAAAGATGGCCTGAAGATGAGATGCGAGATGTACAAGTTATTTCCGGACAGTTCCTAAGATTCTCTTCCCCCGAATCGCCCAATCGACGCAGTCTCAGGCACTTCCAGGCCTCAAAAAATTCCGGACGACCGGGAAAAACGGGACTATGTTTGCAATACGTGCGACCAATATCTTGGGGGATGGAAAGATGAAACCACGTCTCGAATCGACCCTGGCCAGACTGATCAGCGGTTTATTGATCAGCCTCTCATTGTTTCTTGCCACCACCGGCACATCGCTGGCGCAGGACGCCCTGCAGCCCGGCGAGGCATACCTGACCCGCTTCGCGGGCACCACCACTGATGCGGGCCAGACGGTCATCGATATCAACGGTACCGTCGGCTCTGTCGTCGATATCCGCAATCCGGGCCAGCCCCCCCAGGGCCAGCACTGGATCAACGAGCCGCAACGATTACCTGTGACCGCCGCCCAGGTGGGGCAGGTCTTCGGCGTTGCCCTGGACGGCGCCTCGCCCCCCAATGTCTACCTCACGGCCTCCGCCGCCTTCGGCCTGCACCGCACGGCAGGCAATGCCGACTGGATGCCCGGCATGTGGGGACCCGGCGCCGGGCCGGGCACCGTCTGGAAGCTCCCCGCCGCCACTCACTATCAGCCGGAGCGTTTCGCCGATATCACCCTGGACGGCCGCGCCAACACCGGCGCGGCACTGGGCAACATCGCCTATGACAGGTGGCACAGGCAGCTCTATGTCACCGATCTGGAGACCGGCATGATCCACCGCCTTGATCTCAACGGCCTGGATCAGGGCCGTTATGACCACGGCGTCGAAGGCCGGGCCAACTTCCTCGACGCCACCACCGGTGCCGCCCAATCCCTCCCGGTCGTGGTCTTCAACCCGGCCACCCACGCCCGCATCGATGACTGCGCCTTCGGCCCATTCTCCGCCACCCCCACCTGCTGGAACCTGGCCGACTTCCGCCGCCGGGTCTGGGGGGTCGGCGTTCGCCGTGACAATGCCTCGAACGAGGTGCGGCTCTACTATGCCGTATGGGGTTCACAGGGCTTCGGCCATCCCGAATGGCCGGCGGCCGGCGACGAGCAGCGCAACTCGCTCTGGTCGGTGCGCATCGACGACGGCGGCGCCTTCGACACCGCCAGCGTCCGCCGCGAGTTCTTCCTGCCCGAGTTTTTCACCGATCCCGCCGACATCATGCGCGCCGGACCGAGCCACCCGGTGGCCGACATCGCCTTCCCGGACTGTACCGAGCAAAACCTCATGATCGTCTCGGAGCGGGGTGGCATGCGTAACCTGGGCCTGGACGCCGAGAATCCCTTCGCCACCCCGCACGAATCACGGGCTCTGCGCTACCGGCTTGATGCCAGCGGCGTCTGGCAGCCGGAGGGTCGCTACGATGTCGGCTTCCGTGAGCGTGCAGACCCCCCCCTCATCCGCGCCAACGCCTCGGGCGGTATCGATTTCGGCTTTGCCTACAACGACTCCTGGACCATCGACCGGGGCCGGCCCGACCAATTCCTCTGGATGACCGGCGACTCCCTCTGCTCCCCCGATGGACTCTGCTTCGATCCCTCCGCCAATGCCTTTACCGACACCAGCCAGGTGCATGGCATACAGGGCACACCCCTGGAACGGATGGCCGATATCACGCCCCCGGCACCCCTGCCGGCCGATGGCCCCAGTAACTCCTACATGATCGATGCCGATATCAATGTGGACGCGGCGGGCAATCCCATCCCCGAGGAACTCGTCCGCAACGACGCCACCAAGATTGGCGATGTGGAGATCTATGAACCCTGTGGTACAGGAACTCCGGGGATACCTATGCCCGGCTGGTGGCCGCCGGGGTGGTATGTCCCGCCCCCGACGGAGGCCTGCCCCCTCGACTTCCTGCGCATCGAGAAAACACCGGTACAGGAGGAGTGCCTGCCCGGCGCCCCCTGCGTCTTCCACGTCAGCATCACCAATGTCAGCGGCAATCCCTACCTGGGACCGATTCACTTGCTTGACATACCACCGCCGGGGGCCGTTCTGGTCAGTCCCCCGCCGCCGCCACCCCCCGGCTGGAGCTGCCATCAGTTCGGCGGACCCGGCGGGCATATCTCCTGCGTTTCCGACCCGGGCACCACCGGCCCGCTCCCGCCCGGAGCCACCACCGGCTTTGACCTGGTACTCATTTTGCCGCCCGGCGCCCCGCCGGGAACCTACGACAACTGTATCCGCATTATCTGGCCCAACGACCCTGGCCCCATTCCGGGAGTGGTACTCCCACCCGGCGCTTCCTGGGAGGTCTACTGGGTCGAATCACGGCTGGCCTTCATGGGACTGCTCGACTGGGTGCATGTAGACGGTCTCTACCTCCCGGGAAATCCCCTTGATCCAACCCAGCACGCCATCGATCAACTGCTCGGCACCCCGCCCGGAACCGGTACCCTGGCTGCGGCCCAGGCAGCCTTGTTCATCGGTTCGTCTGCCCTGCACGCTGATTGCGACGACTCCAATGACCGTGACTGTGCCAGGGTAAGAATACCGGGGCATGGACCCGGACCGGGGCCGGATCTCTCCATCGACAAGTTTCTCTTTGACTGCACCCTCGCGCCCGGAGGAGGGCATTGGTGCCGGTTCGGCATCGACATCAGGAACGACAGCGGAGTCGATTACCACGGCCCGCTCCATATCCATGACGACCTGCCGCCCGGCACCCTGTTTGGGGGATTGGCCGACAACAGCCTTGGTCTCGGCGGCATCGGGTGTGGACCGGCAGGAGGCGGCTTCGACTGCTTCCATCCCAATGTGCACATACCAGCAGGTACCCTGCAATGGATCGATGTCTGGGTCTGGGTACCGCCCAATGTGACCCAGGGCGAGAACTGCGCAGAACTGGGTGCGCCAGAGCACCTCGGCGACCCCAACGGCAACAACCGGGACTGCGCGCCCATCGCATTCCCCGTACCCCTTGCCCAGATCGCCGATCCCGGGCCGGATCTCTCACTCCAGAAAACCGGCCCCCTGAGCTGTGCGCCCGGCGGGACATGCAGCTACCGGGTGACCATCACCAACCATGGCCCCGGCGCCTACAACGGCCCCCTTCAGGTGCGCGACCTGCCGGCGGGACTGGGGGGGCTTACCCTGGAAAGCTGGTCGCCCGGCTGGAACTGTGCGGCCGCGGGTGGCGGATACGATTGCACCCATAACGGCCCCGTCAATCTGGCGCCGGGCGCATCCATCACCCTGGAGATCAGCCTGCGGCTGCCAAGTGGTATCCCCGAGGACCAGAGGCCCATGGAGAACTGTTCATGGCTGACCTCCCACCTCCCCCAGATCAATCAGGGGAGCCTGGAGCCCTGGCGGGTCCTGGACCGGTTATTGGCCGGCCTGGTCACCAGCGCCGAAGCAGCCTCCGTAGGGGCCATAACGGATACGAATCAACCACAGATCTCCACCGAAGGGCGACGCAAACCCAGCAGCCGGTTGTTCGCTGACCCCAACATGAAGAACAACCGGAGCTGCGTCTCCACAACCATCGGCAAGAAGCCTCCGGTCACCCCGGTACCGCCGCCACCCATTCAATGCCCGGCGGGATGGACGCAATATCGTAGCGCCGCACAGATCCCCCAGGGCTGGGAGTGGACCAAACTGACACGCGACAACCGGGTCATCTTCTGCGCCCGATCCAGACCGAAACCCTGCGGCCCCTGCGAGCGGCGCAACCCGAGGACCCAGGTATGCGAGCGCTACACCGACTGCTTCGGTGGCTCCCTGCGGGGGAACCAGTGCTACTGCCCGAAGGGGACTCAGGCACTGTCGACCAGCTGCGGAATCGCCTGCAAACCGGTGCGGGATACGCAATGTGGACCCTGCGAGCAGCGGCTGGTAACCGGCGGTCCCTGTGTCCGCAAGATGGAGTGTGTTGGCGGCAACTTGAGAGACAACAAATGTATCTGCCCGGCCGGCGCTCAACCGCAGTCGATTGCGTGCGGCATCAGCTGCAAAAGGAAACAAACCTGCCCGCCCGGTACCCTCGGCATCTGGCCCGAATGCAAAACAATTGTGAAGCCCTGCCCGCGTGGCACCGTCGGCACCCCGCCCAATTGCAGAGCCATCGAGCGGCGCTGCCCGAGCGGCACCGTCGGCACCCCGCCCAATTGCAGAGCCATCGAGCGGCGCTGCCCGAGCGGCACCGTCGGCACCCCGCCCAATTGCAGAACCATCGAGCGGCGCTGTCCGCGTGGCACCGTCGGCACCCCGCCCAATTGCAGAACCATCGAGAGGCGCTGCCCGAGCGGCACCGTCGGCACCCCGCCTAATTGCAGAAAAATTGAAACAGCACCGAGGGAGCCGATCAAGTTGCATCGGATTCAGCCCAAGTACGAACTGAAGGAGATACGTCCCCAACCCCCGCAGATCAAGGGACAGATACTGACACCTGTGCCACAGACGCAGACGCCGCGAACAACAGTGTATTAGCGGTCACGCCTAGATTGCTTGCTTCCCTCTCCCCCCCGCACCGGCGGGGAGCTGGCAGGGGAGAGGGAGGAGAACCCAAATAGTACCTAAGTACAATATCGCCCCCTCCCTTTGACACCTAAGCTTCATGCAAGAGAGCTATAGGCAGCGGTCTATCAAGGCAATTCAAGGGGAACGACAATGACCACCGAAACCACAAAAACCGAAGTCTGCGCCGCATGCACGCCTGCGGAGGCGACCCCCACGGCGCCGGACATTACCGCGATTCCCGTGCAACCCTCGCCCGTTTCGCCACCGGCCACCCCGACAGGGGCCGCGCCCGTCTGTTTCCCTATCGCTTCGAGCTGCGCCACCCTTGACGCCCAGGGTTTCGTGGGCACCGCCAATGTGGTGAGCGGTCTGGTCAATATCCTCGGTGCGGATGGCCTGCAAAAGGCCCTCCAAACGGGCGACCCCGTCAAGCCCAATGACATCGTGCAGACAGGCAAGGATGGCACTGTCGCCATCGAATTCACCGACGGCAGCCACCTCTTTCTGGGGCGCGACAGCCTGGTCAAGATCGACGACTCCGTGGTCAATGCCTGCGACCCGGCGGATCAATCGGCGAACAGCGCCGATGCCATCCAGCAGGCCATCCTGGCCGGCGCCGACCCCTCGCAGCTCTGCCAAGCCCCTGCCGCCGGCGGTGAGCCCGGCGTGGTGGGCGACGAGACCCAAAACCTGGTCAATGTCAATCGCACCGGGGCCTTGGGCAATGTCTATTCCGGCTACGACACCATCGGCCCCTCACCCGTGGTCCAGGATATCCCGGAGGAACCCGTATTCCCCGGACCGGAAGCCCCGGAAACCCCTGAACCCCCGCCGCCCCCGCCCTGCCCCGTCGTCTATGTCCAGTTGGTCCAGGACTGGTGGACGGGAGAGGGCTATACGCTCTGCCACGTCGTGCGTCTGGTCGATGCCGACGGCAATCCCTTCATCGTACCGGCGGGTCATGAGGTCACAGTCACCCTGAGCTATGCCGGTCACGGACCCAATCCCGCCACAGTGGATGCGGACTATCTTCCCCAATACACGGTGGTTATCCCTGCGGGCGAGAGTTCCGCCCAGATCGTGATCCAGTCTCTCCCTGACGGCATGTTCGAAGGTATAGAGCAGTATCAGATCACCATCGCCGGTGTTGCCGCCTTGGGCGACTGCAACACGGTTTTCATTGACCAAAGCAACGACACGGTCATCGGTACCATCCAAGACCCCTGCCCCGTGGTCTACGCCAAGCTGGTCCACGACGACAGCAACGCCGAGGGCTGGCTCATCTGCCACCAAGTGCAACTGGTGGACGCCGACGGCAACCCCTTCGTCGTGCCCGAGGGCCATGAGGTCACCGTCATCCTCAACTATGCCGGACATGGCACCGATCCGGCCAATCCGGACGACTATGTCGCACCGACGGTGGTGACAATCCCCGCCGGCAGCAGCACGGCGAATGTGGTCGTGCAGGCCATCGACGACAACATCGTCGAGATCACCGAGCAGTACCAGGCAACCATCGTTGGGGTCTACGGCAGCGAGGGCTGTGGCGAAATCAATATCCACCCCACCGAACAGAGCGTCATCGGCACCATCTACGACAACGACTGTAACCCCGCCATCAGCATCAACGATGTCACCGTCAACGAGGACGATGGCGTGGCGGTCTTCACCCTCAGCCTGAGCAGCCCGAGCGGCCAGACCGTCACGGTCGATTACGACACCGCGAGCGGCACCGCCACCGAATGGGCCGACTTCGCCGATCTCCAGGGGACCCTCACCTTCGATCCCGGCGTCACCAGCCTGACCCTTTCGGTGCCCATCACCGACGACTTCCTCCATGAGGTCAGCGAGAATTTCTTCGTCAACCTGAGCAATGCGACCAACGCGACCATCGGCGATCCCCTGGGGGTCGGCACCATCCTGGACGAGAATGTCCCCCGCGCCCCCGATGTCTTCATCGGCGATGACGTGGTGCCCGAGGGCAATGCCCTGGTCTTCGATCTCAGCCTGAGCCATCCCGCTACCGGCGACATCGTGCTCGATCTTGCCGCCCATTCCGGTTCAGCCCTAGCCGGCGATGATTTCGAGGCCGGCGGCTTTGAATACAGCACCGACGGCGGCCTCAACTGGACCAGCGCCGGCGGCCCCAGCGGGACCCAGGTCAGTATCCCCAACGGTTCCAGCGGCATCCAGGTCCGCGTCGAGACCTATGCCAACGCCGACACGGGGCCCAGCGTCGAGAACATGAGCCTCCAGGTCGCTGCCGTGGTGGCCGGCTCCGTCAACGACACCTCCGACACCGGCACCGGCGTCATCACCGAGGGCTACCAGCCCGGCGATCCCCCCATCGTCCTGATCGGCGACGCCAAGGCCACCGAGGGGCAGCCTCTGCTGTTCACCCTCTCCCTGGTCGATCCGGTCACCGGCGACCCGGTACAGCCCGGCGCCGAGGTGGTGCTCGACCTTGCCGCCGCCACCGGCAGCGGTCCCGATGCCGCCGCCCAGGGGGTGGACTTCGAGCAAGTCAGCTTCCGCTACAGCACCGACGGCGGTTTCACTTGGACCCCCGGCGGCGGCGCGGACGGCGACCGGGTCAGCATCCCGGCCAGCAACTCCGCCATCCTGGTGGAGGTCGATACCCATAACGACCTCCTCGACGAAGTCACCGAGAACATGAGCCTCCGGGTCGAGGCCGTCGTCTCCGGCGCCGTCTCCGACCACTCCGATATGGGTACCGGCCTTATCGTCGACAACGACATACCCGGCGGCGACCGCGTCCTGGCCATGGTGGTCGAAAACGACGCGGCCTTCGAGGGAGATCCCCTGACCCATAAGGTGATTTTGGTAAAGACCGACGGCAACGGCGATCCCGTCCTCGATCCCAGCGACCCGACCGGCTACGCCACCATCCAGGCCCAATCGGAGGTCAGGCTGACCCTGAACTACGGCGCGGATGCCGATCCCGGCACCGACGATGCCGAGGCCGGCGACTACAGCGGCCCGCTGACCCTCAGCATCCCGGCCGGCAGCAGTGAATTGGCCTTCAATGTCAACACGACCGGCGACAACGTCTTTGAGAACGACGAGGTCTATCAGGTCAGCCTGGTGGACGCCTTCGGCGGCGGTTTCGAGGACATCCGTCCCTACGACCGGCCGGCCACGGGCACCATCCTCGACAACGACGGCCCGCCCTGCATCAGTATCAACGATGTCACCGTCAACGAGGACGACGGCGTGGCGGTCTTCACCCTCACCCTGAGCCACCCGAGCGAACTGCCGGTCAGCGTCGGTTACGACACCGCCAGCGGCTCCGCCACAGAGGGGGTCGATTTCACCGACACCAACGGGGTCCTCACCTTCAATCCGGGCGAGACGACCCTGACCCTTGCGGTCCCCGTCGCCGACGACTATCTCCACGAGGTCAGCGAGAACTTCTTCGTCAACCTCTTCAATCCCAGCAACGCCACCTTCGGCGACAACCAGGGGCTTGGCACCCTCCTGGACGAGGGCGACCCCGGCACCGAGGACAGCGTCTTCGTCAAGCTGGTCCATGACGACAGCAATACCGAGGGCTGGAACATCTGCCACCAGGTGCAACTGGTCGATGTCAACGGTAACCCGGTCACTGTCCCCGCAGGCCAGCAGATCACCGTTACCCTGAACTATGCCGGTTACGGTGCCAGTCCTGCCGAGTCCGCCGACTATGCCGCCCTCTCCACGGTGGTGATCGCCGCCGGCAACAGCAGTGCCCAGGTGGTGGTGCCCACGGTCGATGACAGTCTCTTCGAGGGCACCGAGCAGTATCAGGCCAGCGTTGGCGCCATCCTCGACAGCGGCGCCTTCGAGGCCATCCTGCCCCACGGCACCGAGAATGCGGTCATCGGCACCATTTGGGACAACGATGACCGGCCCGACGCCGTCAACGACACCGCCGTAGCGGTGGAAGAAGGCCACGAATGGCGCCCGGCCGGTTACCAGGACCATGTCACCGATCTGCCTGCCGAGGGCAGCCGGGCCATCGGCAACGTCCTGGGCAACGACAGCGGCTCGGCCATGAGCGTCACAGACGTGGGCGGCACAGCCGTTGCCGCGACCGGCGAGACCCTCATTGCCGGCCTCTACGGCAGCCTCTTCATCCAGGCCAACGGGGAGTTCCGCTACCAGGTGGCCGACGGCAACGCCACGGTGGACGCCCTCAACAACGGCGGCGCCTTGCAGGAGGGCTTCACCTACAGCATGCACGACGCCTCCGGCCTGGACGACAGCGCCGAGCTGACCATCAACATCCAGGGCACCGACGACGCCCCCATCATCGATGCGGTCACGGCCTACTCGCCCCAGATCGGCATCGACAGCGGGCTGCCCTCGGGCAATGTCCTGGGCGACGCCATGCTGACCGACGGGGATGGCGGTATCACCTACAACCCCGATGACGCCCCCGGCGAACTCGACCTTAACTTCGGGGCCGGCGGCGCCAACATCGGCATCACCTACATGGGCGGCCACGCGGGCTACCAGAACATCGTCGGCCTTTATCAGATCGGCCCGGACGGCAATCCCACCGCCCCCCAACTGATCTTCGCGGACATGACCGATGCCGTGGACGGCAACGTCCCCGATCAATTCCTGGGCGTATTCCAGGGACTCAGCGGCCAGGTCGGCTTCTTCCTGCTCCCCAACGCCAATGACGGCGGGGTCTACAATGGCATCACCAGCGCCGACCTCTCCTTCGAAATGGGCGCGGACGGCTTCCCCAATATCCGCATCGGCGGGACCTGCCTCGACAACGTCCTCTTCAGCCACCAGCAGTTCAACGCGGACGGCAAGGAACACGTCATCAGCGGCTACGAGGCCCAGGATGACGGCTCCATCGTCATCGGCTTCGAGGACATCAACCTGGACGGCGACACCGGCGCCGGCGGCTGGTACGGCCCCGGCCAGAGCGACCGGGACTACGACGACTTCGTCATGAAGTTCGACCTCTGCCACACCCAGGGCGAGAACGGCGAGGTCATCAAGGACATCAGCCTCTCCGACGTGGACGATTTCAATCTCGAACGGGCCTTCATCACCCTGACCAACGCGAGCACCGGCGACCTGCTGGCCGTGGCGGACGCCCAGGGCTTGGCCGTCACCGTCGATGCCAGCACCCCCGGTATCGTCAAGATCACCCTGGAAGGCCCCGCCACCAAGGCGGTCTATGAACAGGCCATCGAGTCGATCACCCTGGATGCCGACGACGCCGACACCAGCCTGCGCAACTTCGAGGTCCAGGTGGACGACGGCGACAAGCTGAGCAACATCATCGGCTTCAAGGTGGTGCCCGAGTGCCATCCCGATACGGCCCCCACCATCGCCCCCGACGCGGCCGTGGTGGACGAGGATGCCCTGCTCGGCACCGCCGACCTGGACGCCTACCCGACGGTGAAGGTCACCACCGGCGACCTCCATGTCAACTTCGGCGCCAACGGCCCCGGTTCCCTGGTGTTCCTGGGCAGCCAACACGGCCTCGACACCGGGCTGACCTCCCAGGGCAGACCCGTGGTCCTTGAAGTCGTCAGCGACACCCTGGTCAACGGCCTGGCCGATGGCCGCGTCGTCTTCAGCGCGACCCTCAACCCGGACCAGACCTATAGGCTCGAACTCAAGGATGTGGTGGACCACCCGGAAAATCCCGACGAGGATGCCCTCGCCAGCCTGCAACTCTATGTCAGGGCGCAGGATGCGGACGATGACACCGCCCTTGGCGTCATCAACATCACCATCGCCGACGACATCCCGGAGATCGCGGCACCCACGACTGCCTCGGTCCAGACCCAGACCCTGGGCATCGCCACCAACCTGGTCATCGCCTTCGACATCTCGGGCAGCATGAGCGAACAGGCCGGCGTGGATGTGGACGGCGACGGCGACAGGGACGGCAACGACACCAAGCTCCTGCTGGCCCAGAACGCGGTCAAGGAACTGATCGACAGCTATGAGGCCATGGGTACGGTCAACGTCCTCTTCGTGCCCTTCGCCACAGACGCCAATGCCACCACCAGTGACTGGCATGATGCCGACGGGGCCAAGATCGAGGTCGATGGCTTCCATGCGGGCGGCTGGACCAACTACCAGGATGCCCTGCAAGAGACCATGGACCACAGCAACCTGAATCAGCCCACGGCCGATCAGAACGTCTACTACTTCGTCTCCGACGGCAACCCCACCAAGGGCGACATGGACGGCAGCGACGGCCAGAGCGGCCTGCTGCCCACCTGGCAGTCCTGGGCGCCGGACAACTTCGACCATGTCTTTGCCATCGGCATCGGCGATGCCGTGGACGTGGACGGCAACGAACGGGGCAGCCTGGAGGAGATCGCCGGTGTGGGCACCGCACCCCACCCGGTGATAGAGGTGGTCGATCTGGCCCAGTTGGCCGATGTGCTGGTGGGCACCGCCTCCCAGACCGGGGTCGAACTGACCATCGGCGGCGACGCCACCCTCTCGCATCACTTCGGCGCCGACGGCCCCGCCGATGGCGCCGGACCCAGAGCGGACGGCGGCGCCCTGCCCTTCAGTTGGGACAGCGGCCATGTCGGCGCCTTTGGCAGCGACACCCACGGCCTGAGCTGGACGGTGAGCGGCGACGGACTGGATCTCATCGGCAGCCGCGACGGCATCCCGTTGATCAAGGTCAGCCTCTCCGACCCGCAGTTCACGAGCGGTGAGAGCGGTTACAGCGTGGTCCAGTTCGGCTCCCTGGAAGGCATCGAATCCCTGACCATCCCCTACTGCATCGTGGACGGCGACGGCGATCAGGTCCGGTCGCAGCTCACCCTGACCCTGGGCCAGACCCCGCCGCCACCGGCACCCATGCCCTGCATCGAGAACCGGCATGGCATCTCCAACATCGTGCTCTACCTGGCGGCCATCGCCGACCACGACGTGCTCATGAAGGTGAAGCTGGAGGGCTTCCCGGACGATGTCTTCTCCGTCGAGGTGAAGGAGTTCATCGACCAGCACTACCCCGACCAGGAACTGGTGGCCTATACGGTCAAGGCCGGCGACAACTTCTCCGGCATGGGTCCGGGCGAGGGCGACCTGGTCATGCTCGACCAGACCATCGACCCGAGCGACCTGCCGGCCACCCGTGCCGCGGACGCCGACACCTACGACATCGGCAGCCTGCACCCGATTGTCGAACTCAACCCGGCCGGGGACGCCGACGACGAGATCATCCTCGGCGCCCCCGCCGGCAACGACCTGCACGGCGGCGGCGGGTCCGACCTCCTGGCCGGCGGGCCGGGCAACGATGCCCTGGACGGCCAGGCGGGCGGCGACAGCCTGCACGGCGGCGCGGGCGACGACAGCCTCGTGGTCGGCCAGGGCGACGAGGCCCAGGGTGGCGCGGGCAACGATAGCTTCGCGCTGGACAGCGACCTGACCGGCCTCGACGACTTCATCAAGATCGACGGCGGCGAGGGCCAGGACAGCCTGGACATGGGCGGCTTCTTCGAGGACACCATCGACCTCACTGTCCTCGCCAATCGGGTGGATAACATCGAGATTCTGAAGCTGGGCAGCCAGGACAGCGTCTCCCTGTCGCTTCAGGATGTGGTCGACATGACCGACAGCAACCACTGCCTCTTCATCAATGGCGACACCAGCAACGCGGTCAACATCGACAAGGGCGAATGGACCGACAACGGCACCACAACTATCGACAACACCGACTACCACGCCTACAGTGGCGATAATGGCGCCATGCTCTATGTGGATGTCTCCATCCACACCGTGCTGGTGGAGGACCCGAACAATAACGGAGGGACCCCTTAGGAGGTGGAGATTACTAAGGAGCTGTCCGGGAATAAGTTGGACAATATCGCGCTCAGATTTAGGTCGGATTTGGTCGATCTGATTGAGCAAAACCGCCTATTTTCGCGGCAGAGCCGCTCCCACGGCGGTGGGAGCGGCTTCATCCGCGAAACTCAAAGTCATCGCGGCTAAAGGCGCTCCTACGGTGGTGCTGGATAAATTGGTACGTTTGTATTTTCCTTCTCCCTTAGTCAAGACTTTCAGTCCATGGTGAGCTTGTCGAACCATGAGAGGAGTGGCACAGGGTTGTGCCACTCCTGATTTACAATCGCTTCATTGCCTGAAGAAAATTGGTGCTGGCATTTCCATATGGCCGCAACCCCATTCGACACAAACGAACCTATCGGCGTCGCCATCCTGGTGAGGGGTGAGGTCAGGGTTACGGACACCTTGGGTGTCGAGCGCGCCCTGAGACAGGCCGGGCCGCTGTTTGAGGACGAGGTTGTGCGCGTCGCCGCCCCCGGCGCCGCCGCTATCGAACTGGTGAAGGGAGGGCGATTGGATCTGGAAGGCGGGAGCCTTGCCAAGATGGGGGCCGAGGTCTTCGACGACGGCCTATCCTCCGCCGAGGCCGACTGCTACTGCACCAGCATCTCCCTGTTTCAGTTGGCCATCCTCCAGGGCACCGACCCCAGCCATTCAAACGACGCCCTGGCGGAATCAATGGGGTCAGACTCGATTAATACATCCGCTCAGGGTCACGAAACAGCGGCCCCTATTGTTGTAACCGAGTCTGACCCTATTGATTCCAGGGGACCGGTGTTTGCCCTGCTTTCCGGTGACCCTTGGATCAGGGAGGGCCAGGACGCCGGGTTCCTCATCAGACTGATCGACAGCGCGGGCAATCCCGTCGTCGTGCCCCCCGGCAAGACCCTTGCCATCGATCTGAGTTACGGCCACCTCTCGGCCGATTCGGGCGCCTTCATCGCCTCCTCCACCAAGGTGGCCATCATCGGCGGCAACAGCCAGACCACCTTTTCCCTCGGTCCCCTGGATGAGGCCTATGGGACCGGCGACAAAAGCTTCAAGGTCAGCATCGCCAGCCTGGGTCCGAATCAGGATCTGATCGAAGGACTGGCCATCGGCCCCCAAAACAGCATCGATACCCTGATTATTCAGGGTGATGGGCCGCCCCCCGAGCTTGACGATCAAGCCACCCTCAGTCTCTCCGGCGATCTGACCGTGGCCGAAGGCGTCAATGCCAGCTACACCCTGACCCTCGACAAGCCCCCCGCCCAGGACCTGATCCTTGATGTCAACTGCGATCGCTTCGACGACAGCAGCGGGGAAATCCGCAGGATCCAGGGAGAGATCAGGATTCCTGCCGGGAGGACCTCGACCTTTTTCACCCTGGCTGCCGCCGATGACGAGCTTGCCGAGACGCGGCAGGACTTCCGGGTCAGCATCGCCAACCCGCGAGGCGGTGGTTTCGCGCACTTGATCATCACCTCGGACAGCCTCACCACCAGCGTCCTCCCGCAGGCCGAGACCGGGGTTGGGCCTGCGGAATCAATGGCAGAATCAATGGGGTCTGACTCGATTGATGCACAGGCTCGCGAAACAGCGGCCCCTATTGTTGCAATCGCGTCTGACCCCATTGATTTTGACGCCCTTGATTCCACGGACCTCGGCACCGGACAGGCGGTCGAGGCGCCGCCCGCTACCGGCAGGATCAGCCTCAAATTGATCAGCCTGGATAGCGAGGGAAACGAAATCAGCGCCGGCTCCCCATCCAGCCAATGCCAGGTAGTATTGGTAGGATCCGACGGCACCCGCCTGAGCGACGCCGGAACAGTGGACCTGGAACTCATCCTGGATTCCCCCGGTTACCGGGGCATGGGCTCACCGATCCTGCTTGGGGTCCGGATAGGTTCCATCATCGATATTGCGGCCATGGACGATTACATCCCCGGTGGCGAGGGGGCCCTGATGCTGGCACTCAAGGCAAACAGCGCCCAGCTTGCGGTCGATTATCCAGACATCCTCATTGACAGCACGAGGGTCCTTGCGTCTCCCGCCATCGAGCCAAACACCCCGGATCTCGACAGGGGCGGTTTCGACCCGCAGAGCCCAGTCCTGGCCATCATCGAAGGGGACCCGGTGATCCGGGAAGGTAACCGAGCCGGCTTCACCCTCCGGCTGGTCGATGCCCAGGGCAACCCCGCCCCCGTCCCGGCGGAGGACTCCGTCACCCTGGAGCTGAGCTACGCCAACCTCCCGCCCCACGACAACCCCGACGCCCTTCCCGCGCAAGTCAGCATTGGACCCAATCAGAGTTCGGCTCAGTTCAGCATTGGCCTACCTGACGAGGGGAACGCCAGTCCCGGCGACTGGTTCAACATCAGGATCACGGGGCTGACGCAGGCCAGGGACAGTTTCGGCAATCTTCACATCGACGCCCTGCGCAACAGCGTCACCACAGCCATCCAGGACAGCGGCGACATCTTTGACCATACCATCGACCTTTCCAATCTGGCCGGCGACGACGTTCACCCCGTTTTCGGCGAAATCGAGACCCTCAGATTGGAGAGCAACGCCAGCTTGAATCTGTCGATCGGCGACGTGCTCGATCTGACGGACGGTGGCCACCGGCTGGTCATCGAGGGGGACAGCAGCAACCAGGTAACCCTCAGCGGCATGAGCCGGGCCGAGTCCTCCAGTTACGCGGGTTATGAACTCTACCTTGGCGTCATGCCCGACGGCGGGAACCCCGTCACTCTTTACCTGGACATGGACATTGAGGGTAACGTCATTTGAGCGCGGGCACCTGCCGGGTGGACTTGAGCCGGTAAGCGACCCCTTCCGACCAGGCAGCCCTCTCGAACAACCCATCGGTGTCCTCCAGCGACTCGCCCGTGCCCAGGAAGAGATAGCCATAGGGTTTCAGCGTAGCCGCCATGCGCCGGATTACATCGATCCGGTTGGCCTGGGAGAAATAGACCAGGGCGTTGCGACAGAAAATGACATCGAAACGCCCCAGCCGATCGAAGGGATCGAGCAAATTCAGACGCCGGAAACTGACCATTCTCCTCAGATCCGGCCGCATCTCGGAACAGTCGCCATTGGGGATGAAATACCGCTTGCGCCTTTCCTCGTTCATTCCCTGCGCCTTGGCGAGGCTGCAATAGATCCCTTTTCTCGCCTCGGCAATGAGACCCTCCGAGAAGTCGGTGGCGACCACCTCGACCGGGCGCCGGAAGAATCGGCTCCCCCGGCGATACTCGTCGATGGCCATGCCGATGGAATAGGGCTCCTGCCCAGAGGAGCAGGCCGCCGACCAGACACGAAAGGCCCCCAGTTCGCCCGCCCTCTCGGCCATGACGTTCTGCAGCATGGTGAAATGGACCTCGTCCCTGAACCAGGCAGTCTCCTTGGCGGTCACGGCGTCGATGACGGCCATTCTCAGCGGCATGTTCTCGTCCGATTGAATTGCCCGCAGCAATTCGGAAAAACTGTCCAGGCGATAATCCCGCAGCACCTTGCCCATCCGGCTTGCAATCAGAGACTCCTTGCCCTCGCCAAGGACAATCCCGCCGACCCTTTCGAGAAAGGCGCAGAGTTCCGGATACTGATGCGGCAACAGTTGGGGGTGGGCTGTAAAGGGATACATGGGGATCTAAACCGTTCGAAATTGTGGGACCTATCCCCTAGCATCCTGAACCAAACACGCCATATGTCAAGGGAGCCCGCCGCCGGGCCGGGATGTATCCTTTTTCGGCTCTTCCGAAGAATTTGTGGGTAACAATCCGATGATTGACCGAGGCTCCACCTCGGACCGACGAGACGTGAATTACGCCGCCATACCGTAGTAGCGCCTTGCAGGCCCGATTGGGGTGGTGAAGATCGCGCCTGCAAGGCGCTCCTACGAGTTACAGCAGAATTTGACTCAAATGAAAAGCATTCCGGTATTCAAGAACCCTAGTGGTGTTTTCTTACTGTGAAAGTCGCGAAGCGCGCGTTTGCCCCCTCCCCCATTTGGGGGGAGGGTTGGGGAGGGGGAAGGGATACTGGCTCTTCCGAAGAATTTGTTTTGTAGTTTCCCACGCCATCATCGGCCCCAGTATTCCTGAATCGAGTATCTGAATATGCGTATGACCCAGACTGGCTTGGGGGAGGTTGGCAAGAACAGCCTGAACAGGTCTGCTCTCCTGCTGGCGCTGATCTGGACCCTGGGCTTTCTGGCGCTGGGATTCTGGGAAACCGCCAAGATCCGCGGCAACGCCCTGGCGCTGGCGACCGCCGAGGCCCGTGCCAACTTCTTCAAGGACAGTGCCTTCCGCCTCTGGGCCACCGGCCACGGGCGCATCTATGTGCCGGTCTCGGCGATGCATCAGCCCGACCCCTATATGGCGCATATCCCGGAGCGAGACCTGACCAGCCCATCCGGTCTGCGGCTGACCCTGATCAATCCGGCCACCATGGTGCGCCAGATGGACGAGCATTTCAGCAGCCTCTACGGGGTTGCCGGCCGCATCACCAGCCTCCATCCCCTGCGTCCGGATAACGCCCCCGATGCCTGGGAACGCCGGGCGCTGGCCCGCTTCGAGCAGGGCGAGGAGGAGGTCTTCGAGTTCAGCGATATGGAGGGCAAGCCCCACCTCCGGCTGATGCGCCCGCTGAAGGTCGAGCCGGGCTGCCTCCTCTGCCACGGGCATCAGGGCTGGATACTCGGCGGCATCGGCGGCGCCGTCGGCGTGGCCTTGCCGATGGCCGGCTATCTGGCGATCCAGCAGGAGACCAGCCGCCGGGTGCTGGGAATCTTCGCCACCCTCTGGCTGTTGGGTATCCTGGTGATCATTGTCCGCTACCGGCAGATGGCTAAACAGCAGGAGGCCCAGTACCAGATCGTCACCCGGCTGACCCGTAGCGAGGCGCGCAAGGCGTCCATCCTCGATGCCGCCCTCGACTGCATCATCTCCATCGACGGCGCCGGGCGCATCCAGGAGTTCAATCCGGCGGCGGAGCGGGTCTTCGGCTACCGGCGGGCTGAGGTCATGGGGTGCGACCTGGCCGAGATGTTGATACCCGAGGACAAGCGGGAACGGCATCGGGAGGGCATGCGGCGCTTGCAGCAGGAGGGCGCCCTGAGCGCCCTGGGGCAGCGCTTCGAGGTGTCGGCGCTGCACGCCGCCGGCCACAGTTTCCCGGTGGAACTCTTCATCACCCAGGACGATCTGGGCCCGGATCCGATCTTCACCGCCTTCCTGCGGGATCTGACCTCGGCCCAGGAGATGGAAAGGAAGCTCTCTCACCAGGCCAGCCACGACGCCCTGACTGATCTGTTCAACCGGCGCGAGTTCGAGCGCCGCGTGCAGCGGCTCCTGGATGAGACGCAAGGCGAGCACTGCCTGCTCTACATGGACCTGGATCAGTTCAAGCTGGTCAACGACACCTCGGGCCATGTCGCCGGGGACGAACTGCTGCGGCAGTTGAGCCAGGTCTTGAAGAATACGGTGCGCCTCAGCGATACCCTGGCCCGGCTGGGGGGCGACGAGTTCGGTGTGCTGCTGGAATACTGCACCCCGAGAGCGGCGCAACGGGTCGCCGAAGCCGTGCTGAAGGCGGTCGAATCCTTCCATTTCTTCTGGGAAGACCGGCGCTATACCGTCGGCATCAGCATCGGCCTGGTGCCGATCCGCGGCAGCGAGACCTTTACCGAGATCATGAGCGCCGCCGACGCAGCCTGTTATGCCGCCAAGGAGCATGGCCGCAACCGCATCCAGATCTACTCCCCCAATGACCGGGAGCTGGCGCGGCGGCGCGAGGAGATGGACTGGGTCGAACGGATCAAGCGCGGCCTGGAAGAAAACCGCTTCCTGCTCTACCGCCAGGCCATCGTCGCCCTGAAGGAAGAGGTGCCCGGCAAGCCGCTGCGCTACGAATTCCTGGTCCGTCTGCAAGACCGTGATCTGCTGACACCTGGGGCCTTCCTGGCCCCGGCCGAGCGCTATGGTCTGATGCCCGCCATCGACCGCTGGGTGGTGCGCAACGCCTGCGCCTGGCTTGCCGCCCATCCCGACGAGTTGAGCCTGCTCGACTTTGCCTCCATCAACCTGTCGGGCCATACCCTCTGCGACGAAAATTTCGGTGACTGCGTGATCCGTGCCCTGGACTCATTCGCCATCCCGCCGGAGAAGATCTGCTTCGAGATCACCGAGACGGCGGCCGTCTCCAACCTCCAGGTGGCAAGCCGGCTCATCGGCAGGCTCAAACGCCTGGGCTACCGCTTCGCCCTGGATGATTTCGGCAGCGGCATGGCCTCCTTCGGTTACCTCAAGAACCTGCCGGTGGACTTCCTCAAGATCGATGGCACCTTCGTGCGCGATATGTTCAACGACCCCATAGACCTGGCCATGGTGCGCTCGATCAACGATATCGCCCAGGTGCTGGGGAAACGGACCATCGCCGAGTTCGTGGAGAGCGAGGCCATCAAGGATGAACTGCAGAAACTCGGCGTCGACTTTGTGCAGGGCTTCGCCATCTCAAGGCCCGAGCCCTTGCCATAGGCCGCAGACCTAATCTTCCAGCTCGCCGCTGTCGGTGAGGGGTTGGTGTTTTCCATCCTTAGCCACTTCTTCGTCCATGGGCCAGAGCAGCAGGCCCAGGGCCATCCAGGGCCAGAGGGCAGAGATGAGGGAAGCCATCCCGACCAGGTTAAGGATGCTTTTTTCCGGCACGAAGGGCGACTCCACATAGACCAGCCGGCAGAGGATGATGGCGACCAGGAAGAAGAGGGCAACCCCGCGTCGCCGCCGGGAGACCGGGTGGAGCAGCAAGAGCCAGAAGGCGGCCACGAAGGCGAGGATGGTCTCCAGGGAGAGGATGCCCCCCACCAGACTCAGCTTCAACAGCAGGGTCGCCGCCAACAGTTTGAGCATGAAGGCGGAGATGAAGAGCAGCAGCAGTGCCGCGGCATAGCGGCCGGGTCGCAGCAGGCAGGTCATGAAGGCGCCGACGGCGGCGATCTCGACCGACACCGCCAGGAGCCAGGCCGGATTGATCTGATCCAGGCTGCTTGGCGGCACGTCCATGGGCCGCAGGTGGAGCTTCAGCCAGCCGATGCCGGGGAAGGGGCGCAGGGAGAGCTGGCTGAAGGCCCAGAGCAGCAGCAGCCAAAGCCCCAGGTCGGCACGCTGTCCCGCCTGGAACCAGTCGTGGCGCCACTTGGCCAGCCGTCTCCCGCCACGCAGCCAGCGCCCGTGGTGGAGGGATAGCAGGGCGCCGATGAGGGTGCCCAGGCTGTTCAGGAAGATATCCAGGTTCGAGGCGAAACGCGCGGGCAGCAGCAGTTGCAGGCTCTCCATCGTAAGACTGAAGGCCGCGCCCAAGAGGACCGTCGGGATGACGGCAAGGTTGCGCCAGCGGGGTTGGCCCAGCAACAGGGCCAGGCCATAGCCGATGGGGATGTAGATCAGCAGGTTGGTGGTGACATCGGTCCTTGTGATGTAGCGCGGCAAGGATTGCGTCAGGAAGGCCGGCGACCAGGACGAGAGGGGTTCCCAGCCCCACAGGGGGTAGAGGCTGCCCAGGGCAATCAGGCCGAGATAGCCGGCCAGGAGAAACTGCAGGGTGTTCGGGCGCTCCAGGTTTGCCATGGTGTCAAAGGGTTTTTGATGTCAGCCTGGTAGACTAACCCTTTTCGACTAAAAGGGCATGGCTTCAAGCCTATGTTCCTGCGTTGCGTCAATGTATGGAATTATCTGATTAGCAAGAGGTTCTTGCAAAGCTGCAAGAACCTCTTGCGGTTCAGGGATGAACCGCCATTTTCAATGGCCTAAGCCATTGAAAATGAAGAAAACGAAAAATCGCATTTTTCGTTTTCGCCTTGCAAGATACTTCAGCCTAAGGAACTGTCCGGAAATAACTTGTACATCTCGCATCTCATTCTTCAGGCCATCTTTGGCCGATCTTCAATCGATCTGTTTCGCGGCAGAGCCGCTCCCACGGCGGTGGGAGCGGCTCTGCCGCGAAAATAGGCGGTTTTGCTCAATCAGATCGACCAAATCTGACCTGAATCTGAGGTTCTTGCAAAACTGCAAGAACCTCTTGCGGTTCAGGGATGAACCGCCATTTTCAATGGCCTAAGCCATTGAAAATGAAGAAAACGAAAAATCGCATTTTTCGTTTTCGCCTTGCAAAATGGCCAGGATGGCCATTT
>JAHJDE010000121.1 GCA_018812525.1 Gammaproteobacteria bacterium | reverse complement strand
TTTGGCCGAACCTCAATCGCAAAATCCTCGACGTAGCGCTGCTACGCCTGCGGTTTTGCTCAATCGGTTCGATCAAATCTGACCTAAATCCGGGCGCAATATTGCTCAAGTTATTCTTGCTCGACGCCTTACCGATGCCATCCGGCAGCGGGTTCAGGAGGCCATCGGCGCCCCGCCCTCCCCCGAGGAGGGGCAAGGCAGGCCAGAGGGCCGCTTTTCCCAGGAGCGAGGGGACTTTGACCACGAACTGCTGAATATCCCGCTGGAAGAGCTTCCGATGCCGCGGGATTCCAGGGAAAAGGGGCTGTTGGCGGAGAACGGGCGCATCGATCCCGCCCTGCAACGCCTTGCCCATGGTCTGGCGCAGAAGGGCGTGGGGGAGCTGGAGACGCTGGCAAAGAAGCTCTCCGTGCCCCTCGAAGGGGATCGGGTGGCGGTGCGTCTCGGGCTTGCCGATAACGGCGACCCGGAAGGGATGACCAGCCGCATCGAGGCCATGGGGGGGGGAAGTGACCGTCGATATGGAGGGCGTGGTCTATGCCACCCTGCCGGCGGCAGACATCGAACGGCTGAATGACCTCGATGGCCTGGCGTATGCAGCCCCCCAGCCCATGTACGAACCCAGTTACGCCTTAGGCAAGGGGGCCGTGGTCAGCGAGGGGGTCCGGGCGACGGCCGCGGATCGTTTCCACCAGGCGGGGATCCTCGGCAAGGGTGTCAAGGTGGGGATCCTCGATTTTGGTTTTACCCGTTACCAGGAGTTGCAGGACATGGGCGAATTGCCGCCCCCGGTGGCGACCAAGGCCTTCACCGATTCGGGCCAGCTCGACACCGACGACAATTTCCATGGGACGGCCTGCGCCGAGATCATCCACGACATGGCGCCGGAGGCCAGCCTCTATCTCGCAGCCGCCAACGGGCGGGAGGATCAGCTCATCCAGACGGCCTACTGGCTGGCCAATCAGGGGGTGGACATCATCAGTTTCTCCGGCGGAGGGCATAGGGGACCCCACAACGGATCAGCAATACTGGATCGCCTCGTGGAACTGCTGGTGAAGAAGCACGGCATCCTCTGGGTGAATGCCGCCGGCAATGAGGGCCAAGAGCACTGGCTGGGGCAAACCATCGACGCCGACGGCAATGGCTTTGTCGACACCGAGACGAATGATCGCCTGCTGATAAAAAGCGGCCCTGGGGGATTCGGGTTGATCCTGAACTGGGACGACTGGGGCGCGGATCCCACCCGTCCCACCGCCAGCCAGGACATCGACATGTACCTCTTTGCCATGGGCCAGGATGGCAAGCCGGAATTGGTGGCCCATTCTAATTATCCCCAACAGGGCAGGGGCCAACCGCTGGAGGTGATTGCAGGCGACTTCCCCCCTGGCGACTATCTCTTGATGCTCAAGGCGGCCAGTATCGGCCAACCGGTGAAGGTGCATCTCTATACCAAAGGAAATGCGCGTGTGCATCCCAGTAACGCCGTCGGCAGCATCGGCATCCCCGCCACGGCGGTCGAGGCACTGGCCGTGGGCGCGGTCGATGTGCGCGACGGGCGCCTGGAGTCCTTCAGCTCCCAGGGGCCGAGCGACGACAATCGGCTCAAGCCCGATGTGGTGGCCCCGGATCACAATCTCTCGGTGGCCTATGGTCAAGGGGGAACCCCAGGGCGCTTCACCGGCACCTCCGCGGCCTGTCCCCATGTCTCAGGCTTCGCGGCCCTGGTCAAGTCCATGTCGCCTTCCCTCAGCCAGTTGCAACTGCGCACAGAGGTGGAACGCCATGTGCGCGCCATGGGACCCTCCAGTCCGAACAACATGTTCGGCAACGGCCATATCGATGCCAAGGAGGTTGCCGTGAAAGGGGCCGAATATGCCGACGAGCCCCCGCCGGAAGATCAGCCCGAGGGAATCGCCACCGACGAACAGCAGGTCATCGACAGCCTGCGCGATGTTCTGCGGCGGTAGCTCGTAGGGTGCGGTGAGGCACGAACCGCACCAATAGCGACTAGCCACGCGACCGATGCGGTTCGCTATCGCTCACCGACATCCCACGAGCTGGATTCAGTTGTCGGATGGGTAGAGGAACGAAATCCATCAATTTTTCTGATAGCTGATCGTTCCCACGCTCCGCGTGGGAATGCCGCCTGCGACGCTCCAGCGTCGCGGGTTACCGGATACCAGAGGCATGCGTGGATCTCGTGACGCTGGAGCGTCAGGGGATGCAGTACTTGACCTTCGGTTATCCAGTGGCCTCCGGCGTCATTGAGGGTGCCTGTCGCACGGTGATTAAGGATCGCATGGAGCGATCCGGAATGCGTTGGGTCTTTGATGGGGCGCATGCCATGATGGGTCTGCGCAGCATCCATCTAAGCGGACTGTGGGATGAGTACTTGGCGTACCAGGTCAGTACGGAGTTACAGAATCTCTAT
>JAHJDE010000120.1 GCA_018812525.1 Gammaproteobacteria bacterium | reverse complement strand
TCTGTCAATTAATATCCCATCTTGCTTGTCTTTTCGCCCCCCTGCGGCGTTGCCCCAGGCGTTACATAGTTCGACTATGCGCCGCCTGTGGCGCCTTGCAGGGGAACGAAAATCCTGCGCAATCTGGGATATTAATTTCCGGCAATCGCCTAGATCTGAGCGCGATATTGTCCAACTTATTTCCGGATAGCTCCTAATCTCAGCCCCCGAAACTCGATGCGTTGTGGAGGCTGACCCGATCGCCCCCGGCCTTCCGGGCCTGGTGGAGGACGTATTCGGTGCGCTTGAGGAGGTCCAGGCCGCTGCCGGTCTCCTTGCTGTATTGGGCGATGCCGATGGAGAGGCTGATCTCCAGCCTTTGCTGCTCGTAACAGAACTCCCGTTCCTTGATGAGCTTCCGCAGCCGTTCGGCCACTTGCTTGGCGTTGGTCAGGGGGGTTCCGGTCAGAAGCAGGGCGAAGTTGTTGCTGCCATGGCGGGCGAAGACATCGGTCTGGCGGGTGCCGTTGCGGGGGATGAGTCTGCTGATCTCGGCCAGGACGTAGTCAGTCGCCGCCTTGCCATGGACTTCATTGAGGGCGGCGAAATTGTCGATGTCCAGCAGCAGCAGGCAGAAGAGTTGGCCGGTGATGGCGGATTCCCCTGCCATGGCGTCCAGTACCGAGAGCAGATAGCCCTTGCTGAAACAGCCGGTCTGTTCGTCGATGATGGTCTTGGATTTCAGCCTGGCGTAGATGCCCCGCTCGGCGTCCCCGGCGGGGATGAACTTCAGGAGCGCCGTCCCCGCACGGATGATATCTCCCTTGCCCAGCGGGCTGACCCCTTCCAGTTTGATGTTATTGAGAAAGGTGCCGTTCGTGGAACGGTTGTCCTTCAGTAGATAGCTGTCGCCGTCGCGGATGATCTGGAAATGGCGGCGGGAGACGTTGGCCTCCAGCAGTTGGCAATCGTTCTCTGGCAGCCGGCCGAAGGAGAGTTGCTCGCGGTTCAAATCGAAGAGGGTGCCGCTCAGATTGCCGTTGAGCATGGCCAGGGCTGCGCAGTCGGCTTCGTCGCCGGGGTTGGGCGAGGGGAGGTTGACGGCGTCGATCAACGGGGCGTGGCTTCCCGGTAGTAGTAGTCGTAGTTCTTATGGATCTCGGAGGTGAAGCGCCAAGCCTCACCATAGGAGAGGCCGCTGCCGTCCGGGAAGATAATCTTGATATAGAGCCGGTCCGGGTCCTTGTCCCGTAGCACGGCCAGCCGCTGCTCCAGGGCCTGGCGGCCGATGCCTGTGTAGGCGGTCTGGTCCGGCTCCTTGTATTCGATGCGGTACTCGCCGCCCTGTTTGAAGTAGCGCACCTCCACCACGTATTTGCCGCTGGCGGTGCGGGCTGGCTTGACCAGTTTGTCGTATTTGTACTTGATGTCGTCGAAGCTACCCTGAAGATCGGCCAGGCGCTTGTCGGTGACATAGATCTCCGCGCGGGCTTTCTCCAGAGCCTGTTTCTGGCCCTCGTTCTGGGTGCGCAGCGTCTTCACCTCGGTCGCAAGGGATTGCTGGCGAAGTTGCAGGTCGTCGACCTGCTGTTCGGACCCGGTCAGGGCGGCCCGCGCGGTCGCCAGATCTGTCTCCAGCAACTTGTCGCGGGCCTTCTGGTTCTCCAGGTTCTTCTGGGTCTCGTTCAGGAGGGTGCGGGTCGACGCCAGTTCGGCGTTGAGCCCCAGGGTCTGGCTCTCCGCGTTCTTGACCCGCTGTTCCGCCCCGCTGAGGGAGGCGCGGAGGTCCATGATCTCTTTCGTCTGGAGGGCCTTGGCCGCCACCAGTGTCCCGATCAGGGCGCTCTTCTCGTCGCGCTCCTTGCCGAGGGCGGCGAGGCGCTGTTCCAGGCCGCTGACGCGTGTCTCCAGGGCCGCCTTCTGCTCCTCCAGCATCAGGGTCTTGAGGCGCAGGCGGGACAACTCGTTCTCGGTGTCGTTCAGCCGCAGGGACAGGGATTGTTTCTCCTCCCCGGTGGCACGGGCCAGTTCCATGGCCTCGCGCTCCGCCTCCATGGTGGCGCGCAACTGCCGCACCAGATCCAGGTTGCGCACCATCAATATGACCATGGCGATGAGGAAGATCATGACCACCACGGTCATGATGTCGGTGAAGGAGGGCCAGAAGCTCTCGTTGTTCTGGCCCTCCTGCCGGTTCAGGCGGAGATCGATGAAGCCCTGGTCATTCATGCGTCTTCGGTCAGGCGGAAGCCGTCCTTCAGGAGGTGCTTGATGGTACGGACCTCGGCGCTGAACTGGTCGGTCCGCTCGGCATGGGCCTCGATGGCCGATGTCAGGCGCTTCTCCAGATTGGCGATGCCGTCCTGGGAGATCTCCATCTGTCGCACCAGTCCTTGCAGAGAGCGCAGCAGGCCGGTGAATTCATAGAGGACGGTCTCGGTCTGCACCTGGAAGCGGGGGATCAGGTGGGTGGAGGTGATTTGCTCGATGCCGCTGACCAGATTGGTCTGCACATCGTTCAGTTTGAGATGGAAATAGCCGATGAAGAGGTAGCAGACGATGGCGGTGATGGTGGTCGAGAGGGCGGTGGACATGCCGTGGATCACCAGCCCCATGCCGCTCACGTTGACGCTGCTCTCCAGCATGTCCGAGGCGCCGAGCAGGGCCAGGGAGAGGGAGACGATGGTGCCGAAAACCCCGGTCAGGATCAGGATATTGTTGATGAAGCGGATCAGGCTGGTGCGGGTGCTCTCCGAAGCAACCAGGGTGGAGGCCAGCACGCTCTGATTGATGGGGGTCCTGGCCTGGTGCAGCTTCTCCAGGGTGGCGTAGCGGATGGCGATCAGGCTGCGCTTGTTCATCTCTTTCAGGGGGCCGTCCTCGCCGCCCGCATCGAGATTGGCGACGAAGCGCGCCAACTGTGATTCTTCCCCCACATAGACCAGCAGGGCGGTGATGATCCGGACCATCCCCAGCAGGAACAGCAGGACGATGCCGCCGTTGATGATGTAACCCGTGCGGGTGATCTGGTTACGGAAATAGACCTCGTTCACGAACTCGATGTTCATCGCGATCAGCGCCGAGGCGACGACCGTCAACAACACCAGACGAATCAGGACATTGCGGCTGTGATGCCAGCGGATCAACAGGCTATCCAAGGCGGGTCCCCCAGGAAGAAATGGTTATCGCAGTCTGGGAATGCTAGCACAATCGGGTCTGAACAAAAGGTCGGCGTGGACCGATATGCCGTAAAATCCCGCCGCAGACCAATGGCCGCATGGATGGTGTTACCATCCCCCAGATGAAGGCAATCGACCGGAATAATCTCTTCACCCGCGCCCGCCAGTGCCTGTTGCTGTCCGATCCCGATGAGAAGGTGGAGGCGGTCAAGGCCCTTTATCTGGAGTGGCGGCAGGCTGGATTGTCGACCGACCCCGTCGATCTGCCGGATGTGGCCGAGGCCGGCCATCCGCAACGGGCGCTACGCGTCATGCCCCGCGACCTCCCCAAGCGGGGTTTCCACACCCAGGAGGGCAGGGCGGCCCTGATTCATGCGCTGACCCATATTGAATTCAGCGCCATCAATCTGCACCTGGACGCAGTCTTCCGTTTCCGCGGGATGCCGCCCGCCTTCTACGACGACTGGCTGCGCATCGCGGCGGAGGAGGTGGACCATTTCATCATGCTGCGGGGCCGGTTGCGGCAGCTCGGCCATGATTATGGCGACTTCCCGGTGCATCTGGGTCTATGGGAGACGGCGCTCGATACGGCCCACGACCCCCTGGTACGCATGGCCATCATTCCCCGGATGCTTGAGGCGCGGGGCCTCGATGTCAATCCGGGGATGATGGACCGTTTCCGCCGGGCCGGGGATGAGGTGACCGCCGACGCCCTGACCATCATCCTGCGTGACGAGATCGGCCATGTGGAGGCGGGCAGCCGCTGGTTCCACTATCTCTGCGAGCAGCGCGGTCTGGCGCCGGAGGAGACCTATTTCGCGTTGCTGGACCGCTACATTAAAGGCGGGGTGCACTGCCCCCTGCACAGGGAGGCCCGCCTGCAAGCGGGGTTCAGCCCCACTGAGATCAAGCGTCTGGAGGCCCTATGCGCCCGTTCCTGACCCTGTTGCTGATCGGCCTGGCCGGCGCCCTTGCCGCCGGGGAGCCGGTCGCCGTGGACAGATTGCTGTTCCGGGTCTCCGAGGCGGAGCAGGAGCCCTATACCAGCCGGATACTGGTCACGCCTGGCTATGTCCGCATCGATGAGGGCGCCGATGAGCGGGGATTCATCCTCTACGACCGAGAGAAGCGGCTGATCTACAGCGTCAATTCAGGCGACAAGACCGTCCTGGTAATCGAACCCGGCACCAGGGGAGCCGGCGGCCAGGGCGGGCCTGCGGTGGAGGTGCGCCGTACGCCCGATGAGCAGGCGCCCCCGATTGCCGGCGTCAAGCCGGTTCAGGTCAGCCTGCTGGCGGGGGGCAAGGTCTGCGAGGAGCGCATTGTTGCCCCCGGACTCCTGGTCAAGGCACTGGAAGGGCTCGGGGAATACCAACGGACACGCGCCCTGCAAGAGCTTGCCACCCTGGGGGCGATTCCGGCCGATATGCAGGATGCCTGCGACCTGGCCCTCAATGTCTATCACAGTGATCTGCTGCTGAAGGACGGGCTGCCGGTGAGGCGCTGGCGGCAGGGCTTGAAGGAGGATCTGGTGGATTTCGCCGAGGCGGTGCCCCTCCCGTCACAGCTCTTCCAGTTGCCCGAGGGCTACCACCGGGTACGCATGAACGACCTCAAATCCCTGCAAAGTGAACAGCGTTAAAAAACATGAAGCTATTGATCGTACGGCACGCCATTGCAGAAGACCCGACCGAGTCCTCCCAGGGCAATCGGGATGACAGACAGCGCCCCCTGACCACCAAGGGCAGGGTCCGCATGGAACAGGGTGTCGCGGGGCTGAGCAAACTGATCCCAGAGATCGACCTCATCGCCCATAGCCCCCTGCTCCGTGCCCAACAGACCGCCGATATCCTCTGCACCCGGTTTCCGAAGGCGAAGCGGGTGGAAGTGGAGGAGCTGGAACCCGGTGCTGGCGCCAAGGCACTGGGTCATTGGTTGCACTTCGTCAGCCAGGATGCCCTGGTCGCCTTGGTGGGGCACGAACCCGACCTCTCCCGCCTGGTCGGCTGGCTGGCCTCGGGCGAGGAACGCAGCCTGGTCCGGATGAAAAAGGGCAGTGTTGCCTATCTGGAATGTACGGGTAAACCCGCCGCGGCCGGGGTCGAACTCCAATGGCTGCTGACACCGAGCCAACTGCGCCTCCTTGCGGGCGGCTAAGGGCCGGACCAGATTTGATCCCGGCGATCAGTGATAAAGCAATTCGGTCCAGCGGCCGTCCTTGATCATGCCTTGTTTCAAATCTTGCCACACCTTTTCAGAACCAACCGCTTCCGACATTACCTTGTTCAAGGCCTCGGCGACCTTTTCCTGGCCGGCCAGATAGACGTAGGTGTTGTCCTTGCGAATCAGGTCGAGGGCTTCCTGAACATTGTTGGCCAGGGCGTTCTCCAGGCCGTCGGTCGGGGTGCCAAAATAGCCACCGCCAACGGCCTTGAAGGCCTTGAAGGTCTGCTCATCGTAATAGTGGGATAGATCCCGGTTTTCGTCATTCATGTACAGCAGGTCCATGCCGTTTCTGGCGCCGTAAAAGAGCCGCACCTGACCCTTCCAGCCCCCGAGCTGGTCATAAATATGCTGCATGAAGGCCCTGAAGGGGGCGATGCCGGTGCCAGTGCCAATCATCAACAGATTGCTGGTCTCATCGCCAGGCATTTTGAACGGACTGCGATAAGGGCCGGTAATGCTGATCCTGTCACCGGGCTTGGCATCGCACAGATAGTTTGAGGCGATGCCCCGATACTCCTCGCCGGAGAACTCATCAATGTAGAAGCAGCGTCTGACCAGGATATCGATATCCACCCCCTCGCTATCTCCGCTGGCACGGGAGTTGGCGATGGAGTAGTGGCGATGATGGTACTCGTTGCCGAATTCGTGAGGCCCCGGCACCAAGACGCCGATGCATTGTCCCTCCAGGTAGCGGAAAGAAGGTTCATCGATATGCAAAACGATGTGGCGTACCTCATCGGTGGTCTCCGGCGTCAACCGGGAAGATGATTTGACGACGGTGGTACATGTGCTACCGAAGTTCGCAGCTTGTTGATTTTCAGTCATTAATCACCTGTATGATCGTTCGGAGTAGTGCGTTTTTCACCCGCCGCAAGCATTATTGTCCAGCCAATAGTTATCACTACATCAAGTTGCCGCATATTGAGTACATGGCAAACCGAAGAATGACTTAATTTTCTTGGTGTCTTTTTGCAAACTACGCATTACAGAATAAATTTTATCCTTTAGTTCAAGCTT
>JAHJDE010000119.1 GCA_018812525.1 Gammaproteobacteria bacterium | reverse complement strand
TCAATCGATCTGTTTCGCGGCAGAGCCGCTCCCACGGCGGTGGGAGCGGCTCTGCCGCGAAAATAGGCGGTTTTGCTCAATCAGATCGACCAAATCTGACCTGAATCTGAGCGCGATATTGTCCAACTTATTTCCGGACAGCTCCTTAGCGCAACCAGATTCAAAACCAGAAAAACCGGGTTGTCGCGCAAAGGGGCTGCCTCTCACGGGCGTTCCATCACGAGGGGTAGCCAGAAACCCTTGGCCTTCAGGACAATGTTGGCCTCCAGCCCTTGGTGCCAGCCATCTCTACCCCCGTGCTCGGTACAATATAGGCCAGGAACCGAAAAGCGGCCAAAAATTTTTCCTGGGAAGACGCAGTGGGGCGGGCTGTGCCCGCCAGTCGAAGCCTCGGCGCATCCCGACCCGTTCTGGAAAGTTAGGTGATGTTGTCCTGAGTGGGCGCAGGTTTCGGCACTGCCGACGCAGCCTCTCAGGCCGCTGCCAGGGCAGCCTTGTCAATAGGCACCCTGGCCTTCCCACATCTCCGGCTGGAAGTGGAGGATCTGGTTTCTGCCCGCCTCCTTGGCCTTATAGAGGGCGACATCGGCGTATTTGACCACTTGCCAGAAGGTGCCGCTATCTTCGGGATAAATGGCCACACCGATGGAGATGGTCTTGTTGATCACCGTGCCCGCGATCTGGATCTTCTGATTCTCCACCGCCACGCGGATTTTCTCCGCAGTGGCGTCGGCGGCCTCCCGGGCCGTATCCCTCAGGATGAGCAGAAACTCCTCGCCGCCATAGCGGATGACAAGGTCGGAACTGCGCACGCTCTCCTTGAGAATCTTGGCGAGCTGTTTGAGAACCGCGTCTCCCGCTTCGTGTCCATAGGTGTCATTGACCTGTTTGAAATAGTCCAGGTCGGCCATGAGCACGGCAAACTGGCTTTGCCTGCGATGGGTGTAGGAGGTCAGGGTGTCGCTGTACTCTTGCAGGAAACGGCGGTTGTGCAGGCCGGTCATCGGGTCGGTCAGGGTGCTGGCGCGCAGCGAGGCCATCAGGCGTTTGCTCTCCAACACCGGCGCGGATTCACGCAGATAGACCTGGATAAAGGGCTGCATCTTGTATAGCAGTGACGCCTGGGCTTGATCGGTGACCAGTTGCACGACACCGCCCACGGCACCGGACTGGATGATTGGGATACAGACATGGCGACAGCCAGGCAGTTCGCCACAGGCGGCGAAGGAGGTGCAGATATCGGTCATTTGCCCCGAATCGACCGGATGGCCTGTGCGTTTGGCACGGCAGGCGTCAGCCCGTTGCAGGATCTCGGGATCGCACCAACGGCACGCGCTGCCGGGGATGCCGTCGATGATCGCGGGGGCCATGTGATTCTTGCCGGGGTCGACTTCATAGATGGAGAAATGGTCGATAAGGAACTCCTCATGGAGCACCCGCGACAGCCGGTGATAGATTTCTTCCGTGGTTTCGTCCTCTTCGATAGCCTGCTTGAACAGCGAGACCTCTTCCAGGCAGTCGACCATTGTGGCAGTGGTGTCGAGCAGATTGTCCGAAGGCGGCAGGTCGTAGCGGATCAGCCGGGCGACCTTGTCGCTGATCGCGCCCAAGCCCTTGGATAGGTGCGCCAGCAAGCGATTGACGCCAGCGGTGATCTCCCCCAGTTCATCGTTGCGTTGAATATCGATGCGCCCCCCATAGTTGCCGCGCGTTGCCTTATCGACGGCCTCATGGACCTGTTCGGCGGTGGCGATGAGCGAAAGGGCGGTCCTCTGGGAAAGCAGCGCTGCGGCCAGCGCGAAGAAGCTGATGACGAGGACGATCGAGCCGATGGTCCAGGCAGTCTCGCGGCGCTGTTCCGTAACGGAGAGGCTGAGGCTGATGGCCCCCAGGACACTCCCGTTCTTGACCTTATGGCAGGTCAGGCAGTCCGATGAGGCATCCTTGCCAGCCTTGTAGGGAATGGTGGCCCGGAAGAGGTTGTCGTCCGTGCCCTCGACAAGCCCGAAATAGGGCCGCCCGCTATCAATGACCTGCCGTTCCACCACATCGAGCGGCTGACTGCCTTCCTGGCCGGGACCGTACTGGGCAATCAGTTCCGGTCCCCGAGCAATCCGCACAGTTTCCAGACCCTTTACAGCTTGCAGACGCTCCAGAAACCGGCCGCGTTTATCGATGGCGCCGTGGAGCATCGCCTCGGTCAGGTGGATACGGACAATTTCCGCCGCCATTTCCGCCTGGCTTTGGGCTGCCGTCACATAGCCATGCCGGAACGCATAGAGGCCGATGAGCAATAAGGCCAGTATCACCAGACCCGCCAGGCCGGAGAAGAAGAGGGTGTTTTTTCTGCTGAGACGCATGCTGGCTGAACTCCATTCGATTGGTTGCCGTTGCGGTTATTCCGCCGGCACATCCCGAGTATAGAGGGAAATACCGGTTCTTGAGATAACGCAATGGCTTAACCGCGCAGGTGTCCGTGCAGGCCGGCGCGGGGGTCGATTATGGGTGTTTGGGTGGCAGCTCAGCCGGGGATCTGTGCGCGGGTTCTTAGGCGTCGAGCAAGAATAACTTGAGCATCTTGCATCTCGTCTTCAGGCCATCTTTGGCCGGTCTTCAATCGATCTCTTTTCGCGGCAGAGCCGCTCCCACCGCCGTGGGAGCGGCTCTGCCGCGAAAATAGGCGGTTCTGCTCAATCAGATCGACCAAATCCGACCTAAATCTGAGCGCGATATTGTCCAACTTATTTCCGGACAGCTCCTTGATTTGCCGCGGGTTTGATGTAGGCGATGCGGACCCACTCGGGGGACATGACGGGGTTATTTTCCTGGGGGAAGAGGCAGAGCTTGATATTCAGCCTTTCCAGGTTGTGGCCGACGATGGCGACCGCCCTGTTGTCCGCCTTTTCGAGCAAGGGGAAGGAAGCAGCCACATACTCGGGTTGCAGCGCCTTGGCGATCTTGAAGTGGGTCGGGCTGCCGTGGAAGTTGTTGAAGCAGATGGTCGCCCCCAGGTGGCGCAGGGATTTCATCAGGGAGTGGGTGTTCTTCAATTCCTGGGAGACATCGGAGAGGCGGAAGGAGAGGACCAGCCCTGTCCCAACCAACTGCATCTTGCGCAGCCTTTCCCGCAGCCAGAGTACGCTCTCCGGGTGCAGCAGCATGTTCTGCGACAGCGGGACGATCAGGGCGGTCTCCCTGCCTTCAAGACGGTTGTCGGCGATGTGGCGGAGGGCGTTGCGCAGGCAGTAGTTGTCGATGCCGGACAGCAGGGACTCGTTTTGGATCCGGCTCAGCATGCCATGCACCAGATAGAGATCGCGGTGATCCGGTGACTTGATCCGCACCTGCATCAGGCTGACATCGCCCCGCGCGTCCCTGGCCCGCAGGGGCAGGTAGTCGAGCTGAAGTTCGTCCCCGTCCAGGGCGCTTTGCAGCAATTGCTCCTTCAGTATCTCGGCGGCCAGGCGGATATCGCTGTCAGCCATGCGGTTGCTGTCGGAGAGGCCCGTATCGGCGGCCTCGAAGACCGCCTCCGAGATGAGATGGACGGCGTCGGCGGCGTCCCTGTCCAGTTCCGAGATGCCGATCCGGGTCTTGAGCAGAATGGGATTACCGGGATCGCCGTAGTGGGCGGTATCGATCAGGGCCACCAGCAACTGGGCCAGGGTCTTGCCCGTGCGCGAACCCAGGCGGGAGACGAAGATGCCGAAGCTGTTGCCCTCCAGCCGCGCCGGCATGTCCTGGGAATGGATGTTGTCGCTGATGATGTTGGCCACCTCGGCCATGATCAGCTCCCGTTGCGGCAGTTCGCCCAGGCTGGCGCTCTCGTGGGGGGTCTCCAGTTGAATGTGCAGCAGGGATTCGAATCCGTTGCTTTCGCCCGATTTGAGGACAGCGTTGACCTCCTTTATGAACGAGGCCTGATCCATCATGCCGGTGGAGGGATCGAGGCTGGGACCGGCGATCTCTTTGGGGAGCCGGCCACGCAGGGCACGCGATCTGCGAATACGGTTGGTGACTGTGTTGATCAGGTGATGGGGGCGGATCGGCTTGGTCAGGAAGTCGTCCCCGCCGGCGCTGAGGGCATCGATCTTCCGGTCGGTGTCCTGCTCGCCCGAGAGATAGACGATGGGGGTGGCGAGCAGCCGGTCATCCTCACGAATGATGGTGGTCAGCTCCTTGCCGCTGGCGTCGGGCATGTAGAGATCCATGAGGATCAGGTCGGGCTCGAAGTCTTGCAGGACGCGCACCGCCATCAGGGGCTTGGTGAGGGCGATGACCTCCATCCCCGCCTTGCGCAGGATGGCGGTGGCGTAGTCGGCCTGGGCCGGGTCGTCCTCCACGATCAGGATACGGAAATGGAGGTTCTGGGTCTGGATCAGGCTGACGATCTTATTGGCCAGGTAATCGGCCTTCGCCGGCAGGGGGAGGTAGGCGTTGGCGCCGGCCCGCAGGGCCAGGAGGTGATGCTCGACGTTGTCCGAGCGCCCGATGAAGATGATGGGTGACTTGACCTCGCGCCGGCGAAACAACTCCTTAATCTCAGGAATCAGCTCGCCCATGCGGGGCAGCAGGCCGATATCTATGACCAGCGCGTCCGGGATCTGGGCATCGATCCTGCCGGGCAGCGTCGCCGGCTGGGGGATGGTCGTCAGATGATAGCCCCGCAGGGCCAATTCATCCTCCAGCGCGGCTGGAATCAAGCCATCGCTGGCCGCGACCAGATAGACGAAACGGCTCGGCCCCGCGTCCGGGGTCTGGAGGGGCAATGTCTTGGCCTTCTGATGTCCGTCCCGCAGTTGATTCAGCAGGTTGTCCAGTTCCTTTGTCTGGGCTTCGCTGAGGCGATGGGCCTCACCAAGACCCTTGAAGAAGGTCGAGAGGAAGTAGAGGGTCTCGCTCAGGTTGCCCAACTCGTAGCGGGCGGCCGTTGCGGAGAGGTCCTGGGTATAGCCGGCCAGTTTGTGGACCCTGTCCGGATTGACCTTGTCACGGATGCCCACGCGGACATAGTTCTCGATCAACGCCCGGCGTGTGGCGAAGTGATTGATGAACGCCTGCTTCGCGTCCGCCTGTAAAAGGTTGCTGACCAACTGGCTGTCTGTCATTTCGGTACGGCTAAGTGATGCAACTGGTTCTACTATCAAGACATTGGAGGTTCTTGCAAAACTGCAAGAACCTCTCGCGGTTCAGGGATGAACCGCCTTGCAAAATGGCCAGGAAGGCCATTTTGCAAGTTCCTCATTGTATAGGGACTTAGGAACTGTCCGGGAGTAACTTCGTGGTGGATCATTTGCAGCCCTTACGAGCCCTTGGCAAGCTCGGTAAGGGCCTTGATGGCCGGGGGCAGGACCTGGTTGAGGAGCTGGAAGGCCTTCTTCGCCGTCTCGCCATCGTTCATGCGGGCCGCCATTTCGATGGTCTTGGCCGCATCCGAGACCTTCATGGCCCCCACGTTGGCGCTGCTCGATTTGATGGAGTGGGCCGGGTTGACCATGCCACCGATGTCACCCGCCACGGCGGCATTGCGCAACTGGGCGTAGAGGGGGGGGATGTTGCTGATGTAGGACTCCAGCAGGACGCCGAACTCGCCCTCCATCACCTCCTTCAACTCATTGATGATCTTCATGTCGATGGATTGTTCGATGGGTACGTCGCTCATGTCGTTCACTTCCGCCGTTGGATGGATGGGATAGGGGGCTATTGTAGGCCGCTTTTCCCTGGGTTTGATCCATTTCGACATCATGTCGAACAGGGTGTCGCGGTTGACCGGTTTCATCAGATAGTCATCCATTCCCGCATCGATGCACTTCTCCCGGTCACCGGCCATGGCGTTGGCCGTCATGGCGATGATGGGCATCCGCCCCAGCCGCTGCTTCCGCTCCCAGATCCGGATCTCGCCGGTCGCCTCGTAGCCGTCCTTGTTGGGCATGCGGCAATCCATCAGCACCAGGTCATAGCCCCGCTGTTCGACGCGCGCCAGGGCCTGAACGCCATCGATGGCCTCATCGACCTCGATGCCGATCCGCTCCAGCAGACGGCGGGCCACGGCCCGGTTGACATCGTTGTCTTCCACCAGGAGCACGGAGCCGGCCAACCGATCCCGTGGCGGTTCCGGAGGAGTCACCAGGGGATGGGAGTCCTGATCGCCAGGGTCGAGGATGTCCTGTTCCAGCAGGGGGGTGATGCTGTCGGCATCGGCCAGGATCTGGGATTCGCGGCGCTCCACGCCCCGGACATCGAGGAGTCGGTGCAGACATTGCTGGAGCTGGGCCGGGCGCAGGGGCCGGGTCAGGATGTCGTTGGCGCCCAGTTCGAGCCATGCGGCCGCGTCCGCCGGGTCCCCCACCAGGGCGACGGCAGCGGTATGCAGCAGACGCGGGGAGCCTCTCAGCTCGGTAAGCAGGGTCTTGGCGGCATTGCCAAGGCGGGACTGGTCGAAGATCACCAGGTCGGGCAGCCAGGATTCGCCGAGCCGGGCCGCCGCGTTCAGCGCCGCCAGGGTCTTGGGGACATCCTCGGCCTGGCTGAAGGCGCCCCCCCAGCCGCTCAGATGGCCGCTGATCTCCTTGTAGTCCCGTTCATTGAATCCCGCCAGGAGGACGCGGACATCCGCCAGGCTCTCCCGGCCGGCGGGCACCTCGTCCAGGGAGCGGCGCATGGGGATCAGGAACCAGAAGATGGAGCCCTTGCCGGTCCGGGAACGGACCCCGATCTGGCCGCCCATGATATTCACCAGGCGCTTGCAGATGGCGAGCCCCAGCCCTGTGCCACCGTACTTGCGGGTGGTGGAGGCGTCGGCCTGGGTGAAGGAGCTGAACAGACGGCGCACCGTATCATGGCCCATGCCTACCCCCGTGTCGCGCACCAGGAACAGCACCTCCACGTCCCGTCGGCCGGTGCGGTGGGGCGTGGCCTCCACCGAGATCTGTCCCTTCTCCGTGAACTTGACCGCGTTGCTGACCAGGTTGGTGAGGATCTGCCGCAGCCGCAGGGGGTCGCCCCGCAGGCGGTCGGGGAGTTGGGGCGAGATCCGGTAGTCGAGGCGGATGTTGCGCCTCTCCGCCATGTTGCCCATGAGGCCGGTGACCGATTCGATCAGTTCCTTGAGGGAGAGTTCGACCTGCTCCAGCTCCAGCTTGCCCGCCTCGATCTTGGAAAAGTCGAGGATGTCGTTGATGATCCGGAGCAGGTGACGCGACGAGTTATTGGCCGTGTTGAGCAGTTGCCGCTGCTCCTTGTTCAGTGGGGTCGCCCCCAGCATCTCCAGCAACGGCAGGATGCCGTTCAGCGGGGTGCGGATCTCGTGGCTCATGATGGCCAGGAATTCATTCTTCTTCACGTCGGCTGCCTGGGCCGCCTGTTTGGCATTGGCCAGGGCATCCTCCAGGGCCTGGCGGTCCGCATCGGCCCCCTGGAAGCGCTGCAAATTCGAATCACTGTCCTCCCGCAGGCCGTCCCTCTCCTGCCGCAGCAGCTCCAGCTCCGCGTCGAGGCGAGGCAGCCGATTGCCCATGAGGAACAGGCCGAGGACGCTGACGGAGCCCATGGCGGCGAAGAGGATCAGCAGTGCCTGCTGCCCGGCCGAGGGATGCGCCGCACCCACCCCCGTCAACAAAAGGCCGCCGCAGAGGCTGATAACGAACAGGAGCAGGTGCAGCCCCAGGGACGCGAAATGGAGGCCGAAGAGAAAGAGGGCCAGGAGGGGAGGGACCAGGGCAATGGCGCCGGCGCCGGGGGTTTGCAGGACAAGCGAGGCCACCATGGCCCAGATCGCCCCGCTGCCGATAGCGGATAGGACGAGGGCCAGGCCCCAGCCCCGCATGCCCTCGTTACTTCCCTTCCAGAGGGTCCAGGCGACCCCGAGGGTCAACTGAAACAGGACCAGGACCTCCAGGGGGAGGGCGAGGGGGGCGCTGAAGAGGTTGCCGGACCGGGGCGAGAGGAGCAGGTGGATGACTGCGATCACAGCCCCGGCAATGGCGGCCAGAGGGGCGCCATCCATGGCCAGGCGTACCTTGCCCTCCGCAAGGGACTGGCGCAGATGCTGTTTGGTCTCTCTCTCTCTATCCGTCTTGGGCTCGCTGCTCATTCCCACTGGTCTTGTTGGATACGGCAAGTCGTTCTATTGCAAATGCACAGCAAGGACAATAGCAGCATGGCGCCAAGAACCGATAGTCGTCAATTTATTGGCCTCAGTAGGTTGTCCAGTCTCTTGATCTTCATCTCCCGCCTGCGGGAGAGGGGAGAAACCCCGCCAGCGTTCCATTCTCGTTTATTCCGTGGATCTCGACTTCAAGGATGCGGTTGCAGAGGTCTTCCGATGTCGCCGACGCAAGCTCCACGCGGAGGAAGTTGGGGGTATAGCCGGGCCAGTGCTTCCCCTCTCCCACCAATCGGCCCTCGATCAGAACGGGGAACTGTTGTCCGATGTGGCGGTTCAGGGTCTCCCCTCTTAGCCGCTGGGCCAGATCCGCCAGCGCGCGGGCGCGTTCCCGTTTGACCGGTTCCGGCACCGGGTTGGGAAGGCCGGCCGCCTTGGTGCCGGCGCGGGGGGAGAAGCTGAAGATATGGATCTGGCCGAAGCCGCATTCTTCGACGAATTCCATTGTCTGGCACCATTCGTCATCGGTCTCGCCAGGGAAGCCGACGATGATGTCGGTGCTGACATTGAGATCGGGTAGGGCAGATCGGCCTGTTTGCAGCAGGCGGCGGTATTCGTCGCTCTTGCAGCGGCGGGCCATGCGGCGCAGCAGGCTATCTGATCCGCTCTGCAGGGGCAGGTGCAGGTGGGGCATGAGGCGGGGCGTCTCGAACAGGGACCAGAATCCGTCGGGCAGGTCCCAGGGCTCCAGGGAGCCGAGGCGGATGCGCGGGATCGCGGTTTCCTTTAGTACCGATCTGATCAAATCGCTAATGTCTGAACCGCTCTCACTGCCGTAGCCGCCCAGGTGGACGCCGGTCAGGACGACCTCTTGAATCCCTTCGCGGTGATAGGCATTGATCTCCGCAACGATCTCGCCCGGGGGACGGCTCCGTTCCGGGCCACGGGCCTGGGTGACGATGCAGAAGGTGCATTGATAGCGGCAACCGTCCTGCACCTTGATAAAGGCCCGCTGACGGCCGCGCGCCAGCAGCAGGTGGGCATCGGATTCGATGGCGATGCTCGGCATCAGGGGGAGGTCGAAGCGTTCGCTGACGATCTCCACCAGCCGGGCCTTGTCCTGGTTGGCAACGACCAGGTCAACCCCCGGCAAGGTGGTCGGTGTGGCAGGGTCGAGGCTGACATAGCAACCGCTCACCACCAGCCGGGCCGAGGGGTTTGCACGATGGATGCGGCGCAGCAACTGGCGCGACTTGCGCACGGCCTCGTCGGTCACGGCACAGGTGTTGACCACCACCAGATCGGCACCCTCACCCGTGCGGCAAAGGCTGTGGCCCTGGGCTGCGAACTCCCGCGTCCAGGTCTCAAGTTCCGCTTCGTTGAGCCGGCAGCCGAGTGCCCTGAGATGGACCTTCATCAAGGAACCTGGACAAGCAATGAATTCCTTTGCGTTCCTTTGTGCTCTTTACGGTTAAACGAGGGAATCAGGTTCATGGATCCAGCGATGGAAAAAGCCTGGATTATACGCCGAGGGAGGGGATAGGATCTCGCTCAGTAAAACCGAGGGGAGAGCGGGATGCGGCTGAAACGGCACTGGCAGATTCCTGTCGCCTTGATTGTTGCGGTACTGGCCGGACTGGTCACCGGACTCTTGTCCGGCACGGCGGCCGATTTTCTGATCCAGGCCTATGGCTTCCTGGGTACGCTGTTCCTCAACGCGCTCAAGATGCTGATCGTCCCGCTGGTGGTGGCCTCCATCATCACCGGGGTAGCGTCCGTGGGACAATCCGGCGCACTGGGGCGTCTGGGCGGCAGGACCCTGCTCTATTATCTGAGCACCAGCCTGTTCGCCATCCTGGTCGGCCTCCTTTTCGTCAATCTGATCGACCCGGGCATCGACTCCCTGGGCAATCCGGTCAAACCGGAAATCGATCGCATCGCCGTCGAGGCCACGCTGGAGAAGGTCGGCGGCAAGGGCTTCGAGGTGATCCCAGAGATTTTTCTGCGCATGGTGCCGGCCAATATCGTCGCCGCCGCCGCAGACGGCCAGATGCTGGGGCTGATCTTCTTCAGTCTGCTATTCGGTTACTTCATGACGCGCATCGACAACGAGGGCTACACAGAGAGCCTCTATAACTTCTGGCGCGGGATCTTCGACGTGATGATGCGCATCACCGATCTGGTAATGAAATTCGCCCCCATCGGCGTCTTTGGTCTGGTGGCGAAGGTGGTGGCGACCACCGGATTCAGCCAGTTCGCCTCGGTCGGCTGGTTCTTTATCGCCGTGCTGGCCGGGCTGGCCGTGCATGCCTTCGTCACCCTGCCGCTGCTGTTGAGCCTGGTGGGAGGGGTCGATCCCCGGCGCCACTTTCGCGCCATGTCACCCGCCCTATTGACCGCCTTCTCCACAGCCTCCTCCGCGGCCACCCTGCCGTTGACCCTGGAGTGCGTGGAGCAGCGGGCCGGTGTCTCCAACCGCACCACCAGCTTCGTGCTGCCGCTGGGCGCCACCGTCAATATGGATGGAACGGCGCTGTATGAGTGTGCCGCCGCCATGTTTATCGCCCAGGCCTATGGGCTGGAGCTGACCTTCGCCACTCAGTTCACCATCGTTGTGATCGCCCTGCTGACCTCCATCGGTGTGGCGGCGGTGCCCTCTGCCAGCCTGGTTGCCATCAGCATTATCCTCGGCGCCATCGGCCTGCCGCTGGAGGCCGTTGGTTTACTGCTGGTGGTCGACCGCATCCTCGACATGTGCCGTACCTCGGTCAATGTCCTGAGTGACTCCTGCGGCGCCGTGATCATCGGCCGGCTGGAAGGGGAGGCGAATATATTGCAGCAGGATCCCGAGGCGGCCCGGTATGCGCAGCGATAAGCTTGCACCAATCCACCTGCTGGAATGACGAAAAATTCTCTGGCAACAAGGGATTGGATTCTGTCGGCCAGTTGCGCCGCTCCCGGCGTTGGGAGATACTCGGCAGGCAATAACGCAAAAAATACCATCGAGGAGAGAGAGATGTCGGAACTGTTTTCAGAGTCCTGGATGCAGGGTTTCCAGGCGAAGTGGAACGCTGAGGCGGACCTGTCCGGCGAGTTGGAGAAGATCGGCTTCAACAGCGTCATCGGCTATGGTTTCGCCGGCGAAGACGCACCCAAGGGTGTCCTCAAGGTCGAGAATGGCAAGGCCGTGGCGGGGGGCGCCTATGCGGGTGAAACGCTCAATTGGGACATCCGTTGCAGCGAGGAGCAGTGGAAAAAGATGATGGCCGATCCCCCCGGCATGATGGGCCTCGGCCTGGCCTTCACCGCCGGTCACATGAAATTCGCCGTGGGCGACTACGGCGCCATGATCAAAGATCCCCGCATGGCGGGACCCTTCATTAAAAGCTTCGCCGTCATGGCGCAGGTCTGATCCCCGTCAGCCCTCGACCGGCGGAGCCGTCTCCGCCGGTCCTTCCACACCTGTAACACTGAATTCCGAGCATGCTGGGTAAGCTTGACCCCCAATTGTATTGGCTGCTGGCGGCTGCCGGCAGTATTTTGCTGATTCTCCTGCTGCTGTGGCTGGGTTTGCGGCGATTGCTGATGGAGTTGCTGTCCCGGCAGGGGGAGATGCAACAGCTCTATGCGGAACGCTTCCGTGAGCAGGAGGAGCGGTTCGATCATGCCATGGCGGCATTGCGTGATTCCCAGATCAAGGCCCTGCTGGGTCTTCAACGGGGCTTCATGGAACAGGGCAACGGACAGAACCAACTCCTGGAGCGGCGTCTGGGGGAGATCCAGTTGCATCTGGTCGATCGTTTCGTCGAGCTTGAAAAGGCGACCAGCGGCGGCATCGCCGAGGGCCGCATGGGGCAGCAGCAGGCACTGGCTGACCTCCAGGCCGCAGTACAGCGCGCCCTGGTCGAGCATCGGGAACACCTGGAGCAACGCCAGGCGGAGCAGGGCAGGGCGCTGCAAGAGACCCTGCACTCCGGCATGGCGGCAACGGGGCGGCAGGTGGTTGAGAATCTGGCCCGCAACACGGAGGATCTGGGCAAGCGCATGGCAGGGCTGACTGAGACCACCGAGAAGCGTCTGGGCGAGATCAGTGGCCAGGTGGAGAAGCGCCTGAGCGACGGCTTCGAGCGGACCACCGAGACCTTCTCCCAGGTCTTGCAGCACCTGACCCGCATCGACGAGGCGCAGAAGAAGATCACCGAACTCTCCAGTAACGTGGTCAGCCTGCAGGAGGTGCTGGCCGACAAGCGATCACGCGGGGCCTTCGGTGAGGTGCAGCTGGCGGGGCTGATACGCAACCTGATGCCGGAGCGCAGCTTCGCCCTGCAACATACCCTCAAGAACGGCAACCGCGTGGATTGCATGCTGTTCCTGCCGGAGCCCTCCGGCAACGTACCCATCGATGCCAAGTTCCCCCTGGAGAGCTACCAGCGCATGGCCGATCCCCACCTCGCCGATACGGTGCGGGAACAGGCGGCCGGCCAGTTTCAGAAGGATGTGCGCAAGCACATCGACGACATTGCCGCCAAGTACATCGTCCCCGGCGAGACCGCCGAAGGCGCGGTCATGTTCATCCCCGCCGAGGCGGTCTTCGCGGAAATCCACGCCCGCTTCCCGGCCCTGATCGAGGAGGCCTACCGCAAGCGGGTCTGGCTGGTGTCGCCCACCACCCTGATGGCCGTCCTCACTACCGCCCGGGCGGTGCTCAAGGACGCCGAGACCCGTCGCCAGGTCCACATCATCCAGGACCACTTACAGGCCCTCTCCCAAGACTTCGGCCGCTTCCGCCAGCGCATGGACAACCTCTCCAAGCACATCCATCAGGCCAGCAAGGATGTCTCCGAGATCCATGTCTCCGCCGAAAAGATCAGCAGCCGCTTCGAAAAGATCGAGCGGGTGGAGCTGGAGGAGCTGGGGGAACCGGCGCCCTTGGCGGCCTTGGATGCGCCGGGGCAACCTGAATAGTGCCGTAGGGTGCGGTGAGGCACGAACTGCACCGATTGCGAGGGTGGGACCACGCGACCGATGCGGTTCGCTATCGCTCACCGGCATCCTACGCGCTGTTACTACCGCTTCCGCCCGTGTAGGGGGGTGTAATCGGTCAGACCGTTACCCTGATAGACCTGCCGGGGGCGGGAGATTCGGGCGTTTTCCTGTTGCTGCTCCCACCAATGGGCAATCCAGCCGGGCAGTCGGCCCATGGCGAATATCACGGTGAACATGTTCACCGGGATGCCGATGGCCCGTAGGATGATGCCGCTGTAGAAATCGACGTTGGGATAGAGCTTGCGCTCCACGAAGTAGGGGTCTTGCAGGGCGATCTCTTCCAGTTCGCGGGCGATATTCAGCAGGGGGTCGTTCTTGTCGAGCCTGGGCAGCAGCTCTCCGGCGATGTCGGCCAGGAGTCGGGCGCGCGGGTCGAAGTTCTTGTAGACCCGGTGACCGAAGCCCATCAGGCGCACGCCGCTCTCCTTGTCCTTGGACAATTTCACATATTCCTGCGGGGTTAGCTGCCCATCGTGGATGCGTTGCAACATCTCGAGAACCGCCACATTGGCCCCTCCGTGCAAGGGTCCCCAAAGGGCACTGATCCCGGCGGAACAAGAAGCGAAGAGATTGGCGTGGCTGGAGCCCACCATGCGTACGGTCGAAGTGGAGCAGTTCTGTTCATGATCGGCATGGAGGATCAGGATCATGTTGAGGGCATCCCGCACCAAGTCGTCATCGACATAGTGGTCGTAGGGCATGGAGAACATCATGTGCAGGAAGTTGTTTACGTATTTCTCCCGCGGATCGGGGTACATGTAAGGAAGCCCTTGAGAATGCCGGTAGGCGAAGGCGGCGATGGTGCGGATCTTGCTCATCAGCCGGGCGGCGGCGGAGCGGAACCGGCTGGGGTCGTCCAGCTCCAGTAGCTCCGGGTGAAAACAGGAGAGGGCGCTGACCATGGAGGCGAGGATCGCCATCGGCGGCGCCTTGCGCGGAAAGCTGTCGAAATGGTGCCGCATGCCTTCGTCGATATTGGCCTCATGGGTCAGTTCATTGGCGAACTCGGCATACTCTTCGACATTGGGCAAACGACCGAAGATCAGCAGCCAGGCCACCTCGATGAAGTTGGGGCCGTTGGCGAATTGCTCGATGGGGATGCCCCGATAGCGCAGGATGCCCTTTTCACCATCGATATAGGTGATGGCGCTCTCGCAACTCCCCGTATTGCCATAGCCCTGGTCCAGGGTGATATGGCCGGTGCGGGCGCGCAGGGACGAGATATCGATGGCGGGCTCGTTTTCAGTACCGACGATGACGGGAAAGTCGTGGGATTCGCCATCGAGAATCAGGGTCGCTATCTGGGACATGGGTGTTCGCTTCTTTATGAAAATACGCGCTACAAGCGCTTGTTTGCTCCCTCTCCCTCTGGGAGAGGGCTGGGGAGAGGGAACGGTCTGTCTCTACGGGCCAGTTTAGCGTGAAATGTAGAGGGCCGTAGGGTGCGGTGAGGCACGAACCGCACCGATTGCGAGGGTGGGACCACGCGACCGATGCGGTTCGCTATCGCTCACCGGCATCCTACGCACTTTTCCACCCTTGAATTCCGGTGGATATCACCCATATAGGCGTCTACCTATTTCGAACCATTCTGGAGGTTATTGAACTATGACGGTCGCCGCCCATAAGGAGACACTCAGTTTTCAGGCCGAGGTGAGCCAGGTGCTGAACCTGGTGATCCGCTCCCTCTACAGCAACAAGGAGATCTTCCTGCGCGAGCTGATCTCCAACGCCTCGGACGCGGCGGAGAAGCTGCGCTTCGAGGCCCTGACCGACGATGCCCTCTACGAGAACGACGCCCTGCTGCGTATCCGGGTGAGTTACGACGCGGACACCCGCACCGTCACCGTCGCCGACAACGGCATCGGCATGAGCCGCCAGGAGGTGAACGACACCATCGGCACCATCGCCAGCTCCGGCACCAAGAAGTTCCTGGAGTCCCTGACCGGCGATGCCAGCAAGGACAATGTCCTGATCGGCCAGTTCGGGGTCGGTTTCTATTCCGCCTTCATCGTCGCCGACAAGATCACCCTGACCACCCGCCGCGCCGGCCTGGGCACCGAGCACGGCGTGCGCTGGGAGTCGGAAGGGAAGGGCGACTACAGCATCGAAACGGTCGAAAAGGCCAGCCGTGGCACCGAGGTCACCCTGCACCTGCGCGAGGACGAGGGCGAGTTCCTGGCCGGCTACCGCCTGCGCAACATCGTCTCCAAGTTCTCCGACCACATCGCCCTGCCCATCGAGATGCTGGAAGAGCTGTACGGCGAGGATAAGGAGAAGAAGCAGCCCCAGTGGGAACAGGTCAACCGCGGCACCGCCCTCTGGCAGCGCAACAAGGCCGAGGTCAAGGAAGAGGAATACAACGAGTTCTACAAGCACATCGCCCACGACTTCGAGGACCCGCTGCTCCACATCCACAACCGGGTCGAGGGCAACAACGAATACAGCGCCCTGCTCTACGTGCCGGCCCGCGCCCCCTACGACATGTGGGACCGCGACCCCAAGCACGGCGTCAAGCTCTACGTGCGCCGCGTCTTCATCATGGACGAGGCCGAGAAGCTGATGCCCCACTACCTGCGCTTCATCAAGGGCGTGGTCGATTCCGACGACCTGCCCCTCAACGTCTCGCGCGAGATCCTCCAGCACAACAAGAAGATCGACAGCATCCGCACCGCCAACACCAAGCGCGTCCTGGGCGAGTTGGAGAAGCTGGCGGCCAACGACGCCGAGAAATACGCCAAGTTCTGGAAAGAGTTCGGCAAGGCCCTGAAGGAAGGTCCGGTCGAGGACCATGCCAACCGCGAGAAGATCGCCGGGTTGCTACGTTTCGCCTCCACCCAGACCGATGAGCAGAACGTCTCCCTCGACGCCTACATCGAACGCATGAAAGAGGGCCAGGAGAAGCTCTACTACATCACCGCCGAGACCCTGGCCGCCGCCAAGCACAGCCCCCACCTGGAGGTCTTCAAGAAAAAGGGCATCGAAGTCCTGCTCATGACCGACCGGGTGGACGAATGGCTCATGTCCCACCTGCACGACTACAAGGAAAAGAAATTCCAGTCCGTCGCCAAGGGCGAACTGGACCTGGGCAAGATCGGTGGCGAAGAGGAGAAAGAGGCCCAGGAAAAGGCCGCCAAGGAGCATAAGAAGCTCCTCGACCGGGTCAAGGACGGGCTGGGCGACAGCGTCAAAGAGGTCCGCGTCAGCTCCCGCCTCACCGAATCCCCCGCCTGCCTGGTGGTGGAAGACCACGACATGAGCGCCAACCTGGCCCGCGTCCTCAAACAGATCGGCCAGGACGCCCCCCTGCCCAAGCCCATCCTGGAGATCAACGCCGAGCATCCCCTGGTGCAGCGCCTGGAAGGCGAACAGGACAGCGAACGCTTCAACGAACTGGCCAAGATCCTGTTCGACCAGGCCCTGCTGGCCGAAGGCGGCCAGTTGGATGATCCGGCCGGCTTCGTCCATCGGCTCAATAAGCTGATGTTGAGCATGGCGGGGTGAAGGTTATCCCTTCAACGCTATGAATGAAAAAACCGCCTTCGGGCGGTTTTTTTATGCCGATGGGATAAACTTGGCTCAAGTGCAAACAAGAGGTAAACAACCATGACCGGCCTGTTGCAGAGAGCTTTCAGCGAGGCGTCCAAACTGCCCGACATCGAACAAAACTCACTTGCCCGCTGGGTGCTGGCGGAGATCGAATCGGAGCGGAAGTGGGACAAACAGTTCGCGGAATCGGAGGACATCCTTGCACAGCTTGCCATGGAAGCCCTGGCGGAGGGTGGGCGGGGCAAGACCACTGCACTGAATGAAGCGAGGGACCAATGAGACAGTCTCCATGAATACCTCCAGATCACTGGAAAGCCAACTCACAACACGACTCGTTCAGCAAGGACATATCCGGCTGGCCTATCTGTTTGGTTCCTTGGCGAAAGGTAACGAACGGCCGGACAGTGACATTGATATTGCGGTCAAGGCCGATGCACCGCTGACCCCGCAACAGAAAATCGATTTGATCGAGGAGCTGGCGACCCTGACCGGCCGCCCCGTGGACCTCGTCGATTTGCGGCAGGCGGGGGAGCCCCTGACCGGGCAGATTCTTTCCCACGGTAAAAGGCTGCTGGGCAGCGATGAGGAACATGCCGCCTTGATCTGTCGCCATCTGTTTGACCAGGCCGATTTTCTGCCCTACCGTGACCGCATCCTGGCAGAACGGAGGTCGGCATGGATCGGCCCCTGATCGAACAGAAACTGGAATCCCTGCGGCGCTGTATCCGGCGTATCCAGCAGAAATGCCCCGAGACGCCGGCAGCTTTGGCGGCGGACGCGGATGCCCAGGACATACTCAGTCTCAATCTGACAAGGTCGGTGCAATTGAGTGTCGATATTGGTGCTCACATCATCGCCGCTTTGGAAAGTCCCCCGCCCAATACCATGGGACAGACATTCGATGCCCTTGCTGAAGCGGGCGTACTACCCCAAGAACTTGCGCAAAGGCTCAAAAAGGCCGTTGGCTTCCGCAACATCGCTATTCATAGCTACGAAAAGATCGATTGGTATATCGCTCATGTCATCAGCAGCCAGAATCTGGGCGATTTTGCCGACTTTGCCAGGGCAATTACGGGGTTTATTGATTCATGGAATCAGGGCGTCGGGGCCAGTGCATGACCAATATGATTGTGTAAGGTGGCGGGAGAAAGGCAACGTGGTGGGAGCTGACACTGTTGCCCTCCGGAGATTTGTATATTTAGCAAACTGTCGCCGTAATAAAATCGACCGCTTGCGGGCGGAGAGATTGATGCCATCGTGGCGATGATTGAAGGAGATGTCGCATGATCTTAGAAAACAAATTGAACATCACCGATCAAATCGAGTTAGCCAAGGCCGAAGAAAAAATCAGCAAACAAAAGGCCAAACAGCTTTTTGATTCTGGCGATATCAATAAGGTTGAGGTGGGCAAATTCGCCGGACTTGCTTTTATCCATGCCTATTTGTTTGAAGATATTTACCCCTTTGCCGGGAAAATCCGCGACCTGAATATCGCCAAGGGCAGTTTTCGTTTCGCACCGCTGATGTATCTGGAACCATCGCTGAAACATATCGACGCCATGCCCCAAAGCACGTTTGATGAAATCATCGAAAAATATGTCGAGATGAATGTTGCCCACCCCTTCCGCGAAGGCAATGGCCGCGCCACTCGCATCTGGCTGGATCTGATGCTTAAAAAAGAAATCCAGCAGGTGGTGGATTGGAACCAAGTCGATAAAGCTGAATATCTTTCAGCCATGCAACGCAGTACGGTGAAAGACCTTGAGATCAAAGTCCTGCTCAAACAAGCCCTAACTGACCAGATTGATGACCGTGCCCTGTTTATGAAAGGTATTGATGTGAGCTATTACTACGAAGGCTACAGCGAATTCAAAACCGAGGAGCTGTAGTCGTGAGAATAAATAATAGTGGACCTCGATTGTTACGATGGGAAAACCCCCGGCTCTGCCGGAGAGGCAGCTGATGACCAATATGATCAATAGTCAAATAATAGGGGGCGGGCCACGGTTTTCCTTACTTCGTGAGGGAAGAAAAACCGTGGTCTGTCCCCTATTATTCTATCCGAACACTTCATGAAGAACATCTGGGCGTTGCTTAGCGATTTGTATAAGGGACATAGCGGCTTTGCTGGGTTTTCGACGCCCTTGCTCCCAATCTTGGAGAGTGCGGACTGAGACACCGAGGAGTTCAGCGAATCTAGTCTGGGACAATCCGCTTTTCTGCCGGGCTTCGACTACCGGAAGCAACTCAACAGTTTCGACACGCCCGACTTTCCCGGCTTTAATATCCCTAACAGCATCCAGTGTCTCTTGCCAAACATCACGCTCAGAGTCTCTTTCGATAAGTGCCTTCTCATTCATAACCATCTACAAGTTCCTCTTTCAACGCTCTGAGGATGTGCGCGGGTACGTTCTCTCGTTTTGCTTTGGCGTAGATGGTGAGCAACCAGACAAGTCCTTTTGCTGGAGTTGTGAAATATACAATTCTGACACCACCTCTTTTTCCTTGACCTTGTCGAGACCACCGCACTTTGCGTATTCCTCCAGAGCCTGGAACCACATCGCCTGCTTCTGGGTTTTCCGCTAGCCACGCCGAGAACTCACCGCGTTCATCTTCAGACCAATAATCCGGCCATAGCCGTGTAAATATCGGAGATTCGATGATTGTAAGCATGGCTTAAGTATACGGCATAGCCGTAGGATGGCAAGTGCTGCGATGCTCCTTCATTGACGAACGACTAGCATCACCGGATGGTATCCGTTCACTCCCCCTCCCTTTGGGGGGGGCTGGGGGGAGGGCGATCGAGGATACTGCCTTGAATTTATTAGATCACCCTCTCCCCAGCCCTCCCCCACAGGGGGAGGGGGCTGAACGGTTACACCGGATGCCAAAAGCGGCGCGGCTGAAGCGTAGCGAAAGCCGCGCCGCTTTTGGCAGTCCGCAAGGCGCGCAAGGCAGGCGCGGGGTCAAGTCTAACATTCCAACAAATGTTGGAATGTTAGACTTGACCCCATGCGCTCGTGACCCCATGCGCTCGCATGCGCTCCTCGCGCTCGTGCGTGCGCTCGGAAAATCGTCGATACGTGCGCGAAGGGGATACCCATTTTTTATTATTATTACCCTGCGCCCCTTTTGGAGCAGGTCGTAAAAGCCCTTCCATGGGCCTATTACGAGCCTCAGTATTGATCGCTGAGGTAGCGGATCAGGTCGCTGCTGGTGACGATGCCGGCCAGGGAACCGTCGTCCTTCACCACGGGTACGGAGTGAAAGCGGCCCTGGGAGAGGATCTCGGCGGCGCGGCGGATCGGGTCCTTCTCCTTGAGGGTGACCAACTCCGCCGACATGACATCGGCGATCTTGAATTGATGGTCGATGATGGCGTCGATGGTCCGGTCGTCGGCGCCGCTGATGACGATATTGAGTTTCATCAGATCGGAGAGGCTGACGAGTCCGGTGAGTTTATAGCCGGCAAGCACGGGCACATGGCTGATACCCGAGTGGGCCATAAGGTGTCGCACCTCGCTCAACGGTTGCCCCTCCTGCACGGAGGCGACGTCGGTGGTCATGATGTTGCTGATCGGATTGTTTTTCCGCATGGGGCCTCTCTTTGATACGGTGGATGTCACCAACCAGCGTACGCCGACGGAGGGCTAGGGGATTGACCGGGATCAGGGGAACGGAAGAGATAGGATCAAAAGAGACCGGCGTAACTATTTCAGATCAGAGCGGAAGAGCTTCGAGTAGCGGATTTGGTGCCAGTTCTAACATTACAACAAATGTTGGAATGTTAGACTTGACCCCATGCGCTTTTTCTTCGTGAGGGAAGAAAAACCGTGGTCTGTCCCCTATTATTAGAAGCGGCGGACAGCGTGCTAAACTTCGCCGCAAGTAACTATTCAGCCCCCCTCCCTCCGGGAGGGGGTTGGGGGGAGGGCCAGCGTAGACCAAGCACCTGTGCCCGAATCAATCTCTCACCCCCTCCCCAACCCTCCCCCTGCAAAGGGGGAGGGGGCAATTTCCGAATTGAGCGGAATAGTTACGCCGCAATTTACCGGACGAATCGAGATGACCACGCCGAGCCATGCCATCACTGTCGGGCTGATCCAAAAGGCCTGTACCGGCGACCGCGCCCAGAACCAGGCCAGCCTGGATGCCGCCATCCGCAAGACCGCAGCCCAGGGGGCGCGGCTGATCCTGCTGCAAGAGCTGCATGACAGCCTCTATTTTTGTCAGACGGAAGATACGGAAGGGTTCGACCTGGCGGAGTCCATCCCCGGCCCCTCCTCCGAACGCCTGGGGCGCCTGGCCGCCGAATTGAAGGTGGTGATCGTCGCCTCCCTGTTCGAGCGGCGGGCGCCGGGGCTCTACCACAACACGGCGGTGGTGCTGGACAGCGACGGCTCCCTGGCGGGGCGTTATCGCAAGATGCACATCCCGGACGATCCGGGCTACTACGAGAAGTTCTATTTCACGCCGGGGGACCTGGGATTTCGACCGGTGCAGACCTCGATCGGCAAGCTCGGCGTCCTGGTCTGCTGGGACCAGTGGTATCCCGAGGCCGCCCGTCTCATGGCCCTGGCCGGGGCCGAGATCCTGCTCTACCCCACCGCCATCGGCTGGAACCCCGCCGACGAGGCGGCCGAGCAGCAACGCCAGCTCGACGCCTGGATCACCATCCAGCGCGCCCATGCCGTCGCCAACGGCCTGCCGCTGATCTCCGCCAACCGCGTCGGCTTCGAGGACGATCCCTCGCATCAAACCCAGGGCGCGCGGTTCTGGGGCCACTCCATGATCTGCGGCCCCCAGGGCGAGATACTGGCCCAGGCCGGGACGGAGGAAACCATCCTCACCGCCCGGATCGACCGCCAGCGGACCGAGGAGGTGCGCCGCATCTGGCCCTTCTTCCGCGACCGGCGCATCGACGCCTACGGCGCCCTGCTGAAGCGCTACGACGACTGAACCTGACGTATCACCCAGAGGAATACCGATGACCAAGCGCATGGCCATTTTCCCTGAGGGTGCTGAGGGTGGAATCGGTGCCAGTTCTAACATTCCAACAAATGTTGGAATGTTAGAACTGGCACCAAATCTCCCTGAACTCGCCGCGATTAGCGCAACGCTGCTCCCCGCCGTCTGGTTGACCCAATTATTAGCCATTAAGCCGCCCAACTATCAGATTGGAGAGCTCAAAAGCAGTCTTGCCACTCATGTACTCGCTCCAAAAGTTCAACTCGCAGCCGACTAGAAGCCTGCCGTCACCGGTGAGACAGACTTCTGAATCGCCGGCCGTGAATAAAAATGCACCGGGATGGTCTTTTATGTGCTTCTTTGGGTCTAGCTGCGATACGGCACGCTTCGTATGTACTGGATGATTCCATATGCCGATTTCTTCAGGCTCGAAGCGCAATGCGATCAAAGTGGCAATTTCGAAGCACAACTCATACGACGAACCCCAACGCTTGTGGCGACATGAAACATGTGTTTTCGACGGAATAACAGGTACTCGGAAATGTGAAATTGCAGATGCAATGAGGGCCTCAGTTGAGGCTCCGAGGGAACATTGCTCGATTAACTTACAACCGTGATCGCCAGGTCCGCCCGTTAGCCAATTTTCCGCATCCCCACCGATAGTAAAACGGCCCAGTGGCTCTTGATTATCGCCGTTGACAGAACACGGAAGCCGATTAAGAGTGATCCCATAGTAGCCCAGCCCTTCATGGTCAATTACCCATGGGACGATGCCATGAGACGCATAAAAACGGCGGCAGAATTCTGACGCAAGGAACCATGCCAGACCCCACGACCTTTCAGGCCGTTTGATTGCTCTCCAATGCTCAAATAGGGATGTCGTATCCATAATGCCGTCGCAGTAGGAGCGCCGGTTACCCGACGACCCCTGCACAGATCCCGGCGTGCGGTTTTCCCGCACCGGGCTCTTCAATCATACTCACTCGCGCAGAAGGTGGTTTCAACTCGCGAGCCCCCGATCCCTAAGGCCTTG
>JAHJDE010000118.1 GCA_018812525.1 Gammaproteobacteria bacterium | reverse complement strand
TGTAGCTCCTTCGCTTGATATCTATGCTTGTTCATGGGGATACCTCCTACGCTACGGTTCTGCGATTAACGTCCTTAATCCGCTCCTGCCAACTGTATTCCTTGAGGATCCCCTCCTCTTAGTTACTGGTATAGCTGACTTCTGTCCGCTTTTGTCCGAATTACTCCTGGAAAAGCTCCATTTGAGCCAGTAATTTATTCGTATCTTTCAGGGGGGCAATAATGATGGCGGAGTTTTGGATGGTTTTTGATCAGGTCGCTACGATCCTCGGTTTTGCCAGTTTAATTCCGATCGTCTGGACATGGTTGGATGTGGTCTACGGCAGGCAATCTCGCCACAGCAAATGGATCAATGAGGTTCGCAATCAGGTGGGCGCAAGGCCAACCGTTCTTATTGTCGATCTTCTTCCGGGGAAAGATGTTCGCGCCACAGTAGAACGATACATTCAGACGAATGCTGAACTCAAAGGCATTCCGGCAGAGCGGATATTTACAGTTAGGCGTGAGTCTTGGTTGAAGCCCGATAATTCGGAAGCGTTGGTGAAAGAGATACAAGACAATGCCGGTGAAATCCTTCGCACCGGTACAGATGTTCTGCATCTGTTTTATGCGGGACCCGTGTTTGCCGCATCCGTGGTAGGCGCAGAATTTGCGAATGCTGGCTGCCGTGTGCTCCTCTATCAGAATGAGCAAGGTAATTACCTCAATTTCGGACCTCTCCGGCATCCAAGATTCTGATCCAGGGGGTCATATGGCAACGTACCTCCTCAACACCCCCATCCTCACCGCCTACGGCGACTACCGCTTTACTGGGCCTATCGATCCCGCAACCGCGCGGGAGCTGATCCAGTTGGGTTTCACTTCTGCCATCGGCCACCAGGGCGCGGCGGATTTTCTGGCCGGGCTGTTGGGCGTGGAGATCCCCGTCAATCGCGTCACCATTGCCATGGCGCCGGGCGACCGCGCGCTGATTCTGCGCCTGAAAGAGCGGCTGGCCGAGGGCAAGGTTCTCAGCGCTGAGGAGATGGCCCGGTTTCCTTTTGAACTCGGGCTGTTGGAGCGCTTGGGGTGAGTTTCATCCATCTTTGTCTCGTTTCCGATCAGCCGGTGCCCAGCCTGACACCCCTGATTGATCCGGCTCTGGGCGTCCAGCGTGCCGTTCTCGTCGCTGCCCCTGAGCGAGTGGAGGCCGCCGAGGGCTTGGCTCGGGCCTTGGATCATTATCGAATTCCGGCAGAGATAATCCGGCTGGGGGATGGATATGACTTGGGCAGCCTGGAAACAGCGTTCGGGGCTTTGCGCGATCGTTTCCCCGAAGGACTGGCGGTGAATATCACCGGTGGTACCAAGCTGATGGCCATTGCCGCCTGGGAATCATTCAATCGCCCCCAGGACCGCATTTACTACGTCCAGCTTCGGTCGGACAGTATCGACTGGCTGCGCCCGGTTGGGCTACCTTCGCATCCCGTGGGGGACCGTTTGAGAATCGAGCCCTATCTCTTGGCACAGGGCGCGCGTTACCGGAAAGAGGTTCCGCCCTTGCGAACCGCGCTGAATCAAGGGCGACAGCAATTGGCTGAACGGTTTCTGCGTAACAAACAATTCCACGCCAAATTGCTCTCTTTCACGGAGAAAATCGCCGGTTCCAGTTTTACGGAGATTTCCCGCCTCAAAGACCCTCTGGCGCTTCATCTCACACAGGCGGGCCTGTTGTCCCATGACATCGAGCAGTCCCGCAAGGCGATGGTTGCTTTCAATAAGGGAGGATGGCTGGAAGAACTGATCTTCACCTACATTGATCGGATGCGGACCAATGATCCTTTGATCCATGACTTGGTTCGGCGCCTCGTCATTCTTCGCGGTTCCCAGATCAGCCCCCTGGAAAACGAGATCGATGTGGCCTGCCTGCGTGACAACACATTGTTTCTCATCGAATGCAAGAGCGGGCGGCTATTCAACCGCGATGAGCAGCAAGAAATCTTGCGTAAACTGGCCTTTCTCCGCGACCGATTCGGGGGTTTGCGTAGCCGTTGTATGCTGGTGTCCCGCCGGGGATTCACCGAGCCGATCAGGGAACGGGCAAGGGAGTTGCGCGTTGATCTCCTGGTGGCATCGGAACCTGAGAAGTTGAGGCAGGGATTGCAGCAATGGATTCAGAGTGTAAATGGAGCAAGACCGTGAATCCGCCGCAAAGCACCTTGCCCGTCTTCACTCGCCTTTTTCAAGGGCTGGCCGTTCTCGTTCTACTGGCTGCTTCCCCGGCTGAGAGGCTGTGAAAAAACCTCTGAGCCGCGTCGTATCGCCGGAGGTATCCTGCCGCTGCCTGTCCGGCGGCATGGCCGCTGGCGAAACAGGCGGTAAGGAGGTAACCGCCGGTGGGGGCTTCCCAGTCCAGCATCTCGCCGGCGCAGAAGACGCCGGGCCGGTTGCGTAGCATCAGGTGGTCGTCCAGCGCTTCGAAGGCAACGCCGCCGGCGGTGCTGATGGCCTCGTCGAGGGGACGCGGGGCGAGCAGTTTTATAGGCAACGCCTTGATCGCGAACGCCAGTTTCGCGGGGTCGGCGAAGGCCTCTTTTGCCAGGCACTCCCGCAACAACCCGGCCTTGACGCCCTTCAGGCCGAGCCGGCCTTGCAGGTGGCTGGATAGCGATCGGCTGCCGCGCGGCCGGGCCAGCGCCTCGGCGATCCGCTCCGGGGTTCGATCCGGCATCAAATCCAGTAGGAGGGTCGCCGAGCCCTGGGTCTCGATCGCATCCCGTAGCGGGGCCGACAGGGCGTAGATCAGGCTGCCCTCGACGCCCTGTCCGGTCACCAGGCATTCGCCGCGCCGGGTCTCGCCGACGAAATGGATGGCGACTGACTTCAGCGGCTCGCCGGCAAAACGTTCGCGGAAGTGATCGCTCCAGCCGACATCGAAGCCGCAGTTTGCGGGGCGTAGCGGGGCGACCACCGCGCCGTAGCCTTCGAGCAGCGGCACCCAGGCGCCATCCGAACCCAGCTTCGCCTGGCTGCCACCGCCCAGGGCCAGCACGCTGGCCCCGGCATCGACGGCCTTCTCGCCCGCCGGTGTATCGAAACGCAATCGGCCCTCTGTCTCCCAGCCCAGCCAGCGGTGGCGAACGTGAAAACGCACACCGGACTCGCGCAGCCGGTGCAGCCAGGCGCGTAGCAGCGGCGCGGCCTTCATATCGGTCGGAAAGACGCGGCCGGAGGAGCCGACGAAGGTATCAACGCCCAGTCCATGCGCCCAGTCGCGCAGGGCATCCGGCCCGAAGGCGGCGAGCAGCGGTTCGAGTTCGGGACGGCGGCTGCCGTAGCGCGACAGGAAGGCGTCGCGCGGTTCGGAATGGGTGAGGTTGAGGCCGCCCCGGCCGGCCATCAGGAACTTGCGCCCGACCGAGGGCATGGCATCGTAGAGATCGACCGGAATGCCCTGTCGGCTGAGCACCTCGGCGGCCATCAGGCCGGCCGGGCCGCCGCCGATGACGACAGCGGGATTCAAGCCGTGCCAGCCATATCCAGCGCCACGGCCTCGGCCACCTCGATGCCGTCGACGGCCGCCGACAATATCCCGCCGGCATAGCCCGCGCCCTCGCCAGCGGGATAGAGGCCGCGTGTGTTCAGGCTCTGATAGCTGGCCCGGTCGCGGGTGAGGCGAATGGGGGAGGAGGTGCGCGTCTCGACCCCGGTCAGCAGGGCGTCGTTCATGTCGAATCCCCGGATCTGCTTGCCGAAGGCGACCAGCGCCTCGCGGATGGCAGTGATGGCGAACGCAGGCAGACAGGTGGAGAGGTCGGTCAGGTGGATGCCCGGCGTGTAGGAGGGCGCCACCGAGCCGAGTTCGGTCGAGGGCCGGCCCGCGAGGAAGTCGCCCACCTTCTGCGCCGGTGCGGCGTAGGTCTCGCCGCCGGCCTTGAACGCGGCCGCTTCCCAACGACGCTGGAATTCGATGCCGGCGAGCGGATGGCCGGGGAAATCCTCGGGCGTGATGCCGACCACCAGGGCGGCATTGGCGTTGCGCTCCTTGCGCGAATACTGGCTCATGCCGTTGGTCACCACCCGGCCCGGCTCCGAGGCCGCCGCGACCACGGTGCCGCCGGGGCACATGCAGAAGCTGTACACCGAACGGCCGTTGCCGCAGTGGTGGACCAGCTTGTAATCGGCCGCGCCCAGTTCGGGGTGACCGGCGAACCGGCCGAAGCGGGCCTGGTCGATCAGCGATTGGGGATGCTCGACGCGGAAGCCGATGGAGAAGGGCTTCGGCTCGATATGCACGCCCCGGTCGTAGAGTTTGTAGAAGGTGTCGCGGGCGCTGTGGCCGACGGCCAGGACGACGTGGCGGCTGGGCAAGCGCTCAGCATCCGCCAGGATCACGGCCCGTATCTGGCCGTTTCCATCCCCATCGCGGTCGATCTCGAAGTCCTCGACGCGGGCCTGAAAACGGATCTCGCCACCCAGTTCGATGATCTTGGCGCGCATCCGCTCGACCATGCCGACCAGCCTGAAGGTGCCGATGTGCGGCTTGCTGACGTAGAGGATCTCGGGCGGCGCCCCAGCCTCGACGAACTCGGTCAGCACCTTGCGGCCGCGGTAGGCCGGGTCCTTGATCTGGCTGTGCAGTTTGCCGTCCGAGAAGGTACCGGCGCCGCCTTCGCCGAACTGGACGTTCGATTCCGGGTTGAGCTTGCCCTTGCGCCACAGGTCCCAGGTGTCCCGAGTCCGCTCGCGCACCGCCTTGCCGCGTTCCAGGATGATGGGCCGGAAACCCATCTGGGCCAGGGTCAACCCGGCCAGCAGGCCGCAGGGGCCCATGCCAATGATCACCGGGCGCTCGGTCAGGCCGTCCGGCGCACGGGCGACGAAGTGGTAGTCCATGTCCGGCGTGACCGAGACCTGGCGGTGGCCGCCCAGGCGCTTGAGCACGGCCGGCTCGTTCTTCACCTCGGCATCGAGGCTGTAGACGAAATGGATGTCGGCCTTCTTGCGCGCGTCGAAACCGCGCCGGAAGCGGGTGAAACCGAGCAGCTCGTCCTCGGCGATACCCAGCCGTTGCAGCACCGCCGCCTTCAAGGCGGCCTCGGGATGGTCCAGCGGGAGTTTGATTTCGGTCAGACGTAACATGGCGGGCATTATAACCCAGCGTTGCGGACCCGACGGGGGAAGTACGGGGTCAAGTCTAACATTCCAGCAAATGTTGGAATGTTAGACTTGACCCCGTGTTTCTTCCGGACGACCCCGTCTTTCCCGCTCTTCGTGGTGGCTTTCTCAGTGCGGATGCACTGCAACGCCTCGTCAACCGACATGTCCAATCGGCCAGCACCACGTGCACCTCACAGGGGCGCAGGATCACACCGCATACCCTGCGCCACACCGCCGCCATGGTGTTCTACAGCATGGTGTCGACCTTGCCGTGATCGCACTCTGGCTCGGTCATGAGTCTATCGAGACGACCCAACAGTATCTGCACGCCGACATGCAGCTCAAAGAGCGCGCCCTCGGCTACAGCGAAACAACAGGTACCCCGCCAACCCGATTTCAGCCCGAGGATAGCCTTCTTGCTTTCCTGAAAGCACTCTGATTATGCCGACTCAAAGTCAATCACGTATCCGAGATCCGACTGAAACTGCAACGCTTGTCGCAGGTCACGCGGCATAATCAAGGACGCGGCATAATTTGGCGGAGCAGGCCTTGCGTCATTGGGTCATTAGCCGTCGCATCAGCTTCGGTACGAGAACCTCGCAGGGCTCCCGTGCGTTCTCGCTATTGGCCAGCGTGATCGAAACCTGCCGCAAGCGCCACATCTCTCCATGGCCTTACCTGGCCGAGGTGGTCAGGCAACGTCGAAAAGGCGAGCCTGCTCCGATGCTCCCAGAACCTGTTGCGGCGGCTTGA
>JAHJDE010000117.1 GCA_018812525.1 Gammaproteobacteria bacterium | reverse complement strand
TGATGATCGCGCCGGATTTTGATTTGCCAGGGAATTTTCCGAGCGAGCGCCGTATCGGGCTATACGGTCGAGCGAGGAAAATTTTCTGGCGGATCAAAAGACAAGCGAGGGCATGGCGAATTCATGAAATATCCGGGTTAGTTGCGGCCCCGAATATTTTGATATAGAAAGTCGGGTAATTTATTCCCGGTCCGCAAGGTCCGACCGGGAACATGGATGGCCCTGGGCCATCCCCCCTCGGTTCCAGCCAGCCGCCGAACAGCTGCCAAGACGACAGCGACTGGTACAGAAAAATCAGACATCAATCGATAATCAACTCAGCCTTCCAACGGAGACAATTAATGAAACCTTTGAATTTGACGGAAAAAATCCTGCTCGATCACCTGGTTGACGGCAGCGCCCTGCCGGCGCCCGGCACCGTGATCAAGATCCGCGTGGACGAGGCCTTCACCCAGGACGCCACCGGCACCATGACCATGCTGCAACTGGAGGCCATGGGCGTGAAGCGGGTCAAGCCGTTGTCGGTGAACTTCGTCGACCACAGCATGTTGCAGGTCGGCTTCCGCAACCCGGATGACCATGAGTACCTGAAGACCGTTTCCCAGAAGCTGGGCATCGTCTACTCCCCGGCCGGCACCGGCATCTGCCACTTCCTCAACATGGAAAACTTCGTCAAGCCCGGCATGACCGGCGTCGGCGCGGACAGCCACACCGTCAACGCCGGCGGCTGCGGCGCCATCTTCATGGGCGCCGGCGGCTACGACGTGGCCCTGGCCATGGCGACCGGCGAATACAGCATGCCCATGCCCAAGGTGGTCAAGGTAAACCTGACCGGCGCCCTCAAGCCCGGCGTCATGGCGATGGATGTCATCCTCAAGATGCTGGAGATCAACGGCGTCAAGGGCGGCAAGGGAGTCATCTTCGAATACGCCGGCCCCGGTGTCGCCAGCCTGTCGCTCACCGAGCGCGCCACCATTACCAACATGGGTGCCGAGATGGGCGCCACCACCTCCATCTTCCCCAGCGACGAGCGCACCCGGGAATTCCTGGAAAGCCGCGGCCGTGGCCAGGACTATCAGGCGCTGGCCGCCGACGAGGGTGCCGAGTATGGCAACGTCATCGACATCGACCTCTCCGCCCTGGAACCCCTGATCGCCCTCTACCCCTCCCCCGGTAACGTGGAGACGGTGGCCAAGCATGCCGGCGCCAAGATCAACCAGGTCTCCGTCGGTAGCTGCACCAACAGCTCCTACGAGAACATCGCCTCCTTCGCCGAGCTGCTCAAGGGCAAGCGCGTCGTGGTGGACACCCTGCTCTACCCCGGTTCCCGCGCGGTCGCCATGCAGTTGGCCGAGGCCGGCTACATGACCTCCCTCTACGCCTCCGGCGTGCGCATCCAGGAAAACGGCTGCGGCGCCTGCATCGGCCAGGGTGGCTCGCCGGTGAGCAAGGGCATCTCCCTGCGCACCTTCAACCGCAATTTCCCCAAGCGTTCCGGCACCCCGGATGCTGAGGTCCATCTGGTCAGCCCACTGGTGGCGGCCGCTTCCGCCCTTACCGGCGAAATCACGCTTCCCCAGGGCAATGCTGAATTCAAGCACCAGCCCGCGATCCTCGACACAGCCTCCTTCACCATGCCCCTGCCCCTGGCCGAGGCCGAACAGGTCGCAGTCGTGCGCGGCCCCAACATCATGGCCCTGCCCGACTTCGAGGCCCTGCCCGCCAAGCTGGAGGGTGAAGTCCTGCTGAAGCTGGGCGACAACATCAGCACCGACGACATCCAGCCCGCGGGCACCTTCCTGCCCCTGCGCTCCAACGTGAAGGAATATGCCATGCAGGCCACCTTCAACCAGGTGGACCCGAGCTTCTCCAAGCGCGCCTGTGAGCACCGCGACGCCGGCGGCCACGGCATCATCGTCGGCGGCGAGAACTACGGCCAGGGCAGCTCCCGCGAGCACGCGGCCCTCTGCCCCCGCTGGCTCGGCGTGCGCGCCCTGGTGACCAAGCAGTTCGCCCGTATCCACGTGGCCAATCTGGTCAACTTCGGCATCGTGCCCCTGACCTTCGCCAACGAGGCCGACTACGACAAGATCAGCCAGGGCGACAAGGTCTCCATCGATGTTTCCAACCTGGCCGGCGACCTCTTCCTGGAAGTCAACGGCGAGAAGCTGGCGCTCAAGCCCGCCTTCGAGCCCGGCGACCTGGAGACCCTGAAGGGCGGCGGCGCGCTTCCATTGTTCAAGGCAACCTATAAAGGGTAAATAAATCATGGCCATGAAGATCGGTATCCCCAAAGAGTGTTACGCGGGGGAGCGGCGTGTTGCCGCCACCCCAGAGACCGCCGAGAAGTTGCAGAAGCTGGGCTTCGCGGTTGCGATGGAGGCGGGCGCGGGCGCCGCGGCGAACTTCAGCGACGAGGCCTACCGCGAGGCGGGCGTCGAGATCGTTGAGAGCACCAAGGCCCTCTGGGCCCAGTCCGACATCCTGCTCAAGGTGCGCGCCCCGCAGATGAACTGCCAGCTCTGCGGCGACGAGACCGATCTTCTGCGCGAGGGGGGCAACCTCATCAGCTTCATCTGGCCCGCCCAGAATCCGGAGCTGATGGAGCGGCTGAAGGCACGCAAGGCCACGGTGCTGGCCATGGACAGCGTGCCCCGCATCTCCCGCGCCCAGAAGCTGGACGCGCTCAGCTCCATGGCCAATATCGCGGGTTACCGGGCGGTGGTGGAGGCGGCCAATAACTTCGGCCGCTTCTTCACCGGCCAGGTCACTGCCGCCGGCAAGGTGCCGCCGGCCAAGATCCTGGTTATCGGCGCCGGCGTCGCTGGGCTTGCCGCCATCGGTGCCGCCAGCGCCATGGGCGCCGTGGTGCGCGCCTTCGACACCCGCCCCGAGGTCAAGGAGCAGGTGGAGAGCATGGGTGCCGAGTTCCTGATGTTGGACTTCAAGGAGTCCGACGACGGCTCCCCCAACACCGGCTATGCCAAGACCATGAGCAAGGAGTTCATCGAGGCGGAGATGAAGCTGTTCGCCGAGCAGGCCATGGAGGTGGACATCATCATCACCACTGCCCTGATCCCCGGCAAGCCGGCCCCCAAGCTGATCACCGCCGGCATGGTGGAGTCGATGCGGGACGGCAGCGTTATCGTGGACCTGGCCTCCGAACAGGGTGGCAACTGTGCCCTGACCGAGCCGGGCAAGGTGGTGGTCAAGCACGGCGTCACCCTCGTCGGCTATTCCGACCTGCCTAGCCGCATGGCCGCTCAGTCGAGTCAGCTCTACGGCACCAATCTGGTCCACCTCCTCTCCGATCTGACGCCGGAGAAGAATGGCGAGATCAACGTGAACATGGAGGACGACGTGATCCGTGGCGCCACCGTGGTCAGGGCCGGTGAAATCACCTGGCCGCCACCGCCTGTCCAGGTCTCGGCGGCCCCCGCCGCCAAACCGGCCACGGCGTCCCCGCCGCAGCCGGTGAAGGAAGAGAAGAAGGGCGGCCTGGGGGGCGTCATCGGCCTCGGCATCGGCGGCTTGCTGCTGGCGGCCCTGGGTCAGGTCTCACCGCCGGAGTTCCTCTCCCACTTCACCGTCTTCCTGCTGGCCTGCTTCGTGGGCTACATGGTGATCTGGAACGTCACGCCCGCCCTGCACACCCCGCTCATGTCGGTGACCAACGCCATCAGCGGCATCATCGTCATCGGCGCCCTGTTGCAGATATCCAGCGCGGGAGGACTGGTGGTCGGGCTGGCCTTCGTCGCCACCCTCATCGCCACCATCAACATCGCAGGGGGTTTCCTCGTGACCCAGCGCATGTTGAACATGTTCCGGAAATAAGGGGAAGCGGCAATGAATTCAGGTTTACAAACGGCTTTTTATCTCATCTCCGCCATCCTCTTCATCCTGGCCCTGGGCGGCCTGAGCCACCCAGAAACGGCCCGGCGCGGCAACGCCTACGGCATCGTCGGCATGCTCCTGGCCCTGGTGGCCACCATCTTCATGGGCGATCAGGTCCATGGCGGCGGCTACGTCTGGCTGAGCGGTGCCATGATCGTCGGTGCCGCCGTCGGCTTCTTCCTCGCCATCAAGGTGCGGATGACCGAGATGCCGGAACTGGTGGCCATGCTCCACAGCTTCGTGGGGATGGCCGCCGTGCTCGTGGGTTACGCCGGCTACTTCGGCCCGGCGGATGATCCTGCCCATACCCTGACCGGGGCGGCCTCGATCATCCATGAGATCGAGATCTATATCGGGGTGTTGATCGGCGCGGTCACCTTCACCGGTTCGGTCATCGCCTTCGGCAAGCTGCGCGGCATCATCACCAGCAAGCCGCTGATGCTGCCGGCGCGCCACTGGCTCAACCTGGGGCTGGGCGTCGCCTGCATCTTCCTGGGTGCCGTCTTCGTTGGGGGTGAACATAGCGCCGGGGCCATCACTGCCCTGGTCATCATGACCCTGATCGCCTTCGTCTTCGGCGTCCACATGGTCATGGCCATCGGCGGCGCCGACATGCCGGTGGTGGTCTCCATGCTCAACAGCTACTCGGGATGGGCGGCGGCGGCCACGGGCTTCATGCTGAACAACGACCTGCTGATCGTCACCGGTGCCCTGGTGGGTTCCTCGGGCGCCATCCTCTCTTACATCATGTGCCGCGCCATGAACCGCAAGTTCCTGGCAGTCATCGCCGGTGGCTTCGGTACGGCGGGCGGTACAGTGACAGTGGCCAGCGGCGAGCAACAGGAGTACGCACCTGCCATTGCCGGTGATGAAGTCGCCGAGATGCTGTCCAACGCCAAGGAAGTGGTGATCGTGCCCGGTTATGGCATGGCCGTGGCCCAGGCCCAGCACACCGTCAATGACATCACCCGCAAGCTGCGCGCCAAGGGTGTCACCGTCCGCTTCGGCATCCATCCGGTGGCAGGGCGCATGCCGGGGCACATGAACGTGCTACTGGCCGAGGCCCGAGTCCCCTACGACATCGTGCTGGAGATGGACGAGATCAACGAGGATCTGCCGCATACCGGCGTGGTGCTGGTCATAGGTGCCAACGATATCGTCAACCCCAGCGCCCTGGACGATCCCAACAGCCCCATCGCCGGCATGCCGGTGCTGGAGGTCTGGAAGGCCCAGTCCGTCGTGGTGATGAAGCGTGGCCGGGGTGTTGGCTACGCCGGCGTGGACAACCCGCTGTTCTTCAAGGACAACACCCGCATGCTGTACGGCGACGCCAAGGCGAGTGTCGAGGCCATTCTGGCCGGTCTCTAAACAACCGGTTGCCGTAACTATTCAGGTCGACCGGCTTTTTGGGCGATCTGAATGGATACTCCACAGCTTTTGGGGTTTCCAAAGGGGAGAAGTCTTACTCTCCCCTTTGGTCGCCCCAAAAAATCGCATTTTTTTGGGCGATCTGAATAGTTACCGGTTGCCTATCAAAACAAGAACCAAGATCAGGGACGGCGCAGTCCGGGCCGTCCCCTGACACCTCATTTTTCGAGGCGTCACCTTAACACAGGCCCCATTCCAAAAAAGGAGGACCTTATGGCCAAATCCCCCGTTCGAGTCGCCGTCACCGGCGCTGCCGGCCAGATCGGTTACGCCATGCTGTTCCGCATCGCCAGTGGCGCGATGCTGGGCAGGGATCAACCGGTCATCCTGCAACTGCTGGAACTGCCCGTCGAGCGCGCCCAGCAGGCCCTCAAGGGCGTCATGATGGAGCTGGAGGATTGCGCCTTCCCTCTGCTGGCGGACATTGTCGGCACGGACGATCCCAAGACCGCCTTCAAGGACGCGGACCATGCGCTGCTGGTCGGCGCCCGGCCGCGTGGCCCCGGCATGGAACGCAAGGATCTGCTGCTGGAGAACGCCAAGATATTCACCGCACAGGGAAGCGCCTTGAATGAGGTCGCCTCAAGGGACGTGCGCGTGCTGGTGGTCGGCAATCCTGCCAATACCAATGCCCTGATCGCCATGAACAGCGCCAGGGACCTGCCGAGGGAGCATTTCACCTCCATGATGCGCCTGGACCACAACCGGGCCATGTCGATGCTGGCCGCCAAGGTCGGCAAGCCGGTGGATGCCGTGGAGCACCTGATTGTCTGGGGCAACCATTCACCCGCCATGTTCCCGGATATCCGTTACACCACCGTCGACGGCCAGGCAGCCCCCAGTCTGGTCGAGGATGCCTGGTATCAGGACGAATACATCCCCCGGGTGGGCCAGCGAGGCGCCGCTGTGATCGAGGCGCGTGGCCTCTCCTCTGCCGGCTCGGCCGCCAATGCCGCCATCGCCCATATGCACGACTGGGCACTGGGCTCCGCTGGCCATTGGGTCTCCATGGGCGTGGTCTCCGACGGTTCCTATGGAATCCCCGAAGGGATGATCTATGGGGTCCCCTGTGTCTGCGAGGCCGGACGTTGGGAAAGGATCCAGGGGCTGGAGATCGACGATTTCTCCCGCCAGATGATGGGCCGGTCGCTGACAGAGCTTCAGCAGGAACAGGACGAGATCCGGCACCTCTTTGCCTGAATACGCATTGCAGGCGCGATCCGGAAAGGTCGCGCCTCCCCCCCTTCGACGACATTAACTTGATTTCGGTCACTTTCCGGAGAAGCCTCCGCAACAGGCTCATGCTATCGTAACCCCAAGGAGCATTTACCATTGCTGTACTTGCCCCGAGGGGGAGATTGCACAGGGTATCGACGACCGAAGGGGCCTGATCCTGGCCATGCCCAAGGTCAAGGGCGCATGCCGAACGGACTTGTGTGAACGATCCCGCTAATAGCCAGGTATCCACAGCACCCTCAGGAGAATGAGACGATGGCGCTTGAAGTTAACGGTAAAATCATTGAAACGGATGAAGAAGGCTTTTTGATCAATCTGGATGATTGGAGTGAAGATGTACCCGCCGCCATTGCGGCGGTGGATGGCTTCGAGCTGAAGGACGACCATGAGGGTCTGATCGACTTCTTCCGCGAATATTTCGAGGAACATCAGACGCATCCCTCGATGCACCAGATCTGCAAGGAGATCGGCGGTTGCATCGGCGAGACCCACAAGGACCACAAGGCCCTGGGCAAACATATCTACAAGATATTCAACTGCGCCCACTGCGATCCGGTCGCCGAATTGTGCAAGCTGGCGGGGCTGCCAAAGCCCCTGCCCGACGGACAGTAAGCGCCGGCTGGCGGGGCTGCGTCTGCCCCGCCAGACACCCAGCCCCCTTCGTGGAAAGGCCCGCCAGGGCCTTTTCTCTTTGCATTGCTTGAGCCCCAGAGGGCGCTGTGTGCGAACTCTGGCGCGCGACAGTGCGTTTCGACGCACACCGCGCTTCTCATCCCGGTCTTCCTGCATAAAGTTTAGGAAAAATAGATGAAGATCAACTAAACGGTCGAATTTAGTGTTGATCGGCCAAATTGCTAAGACTTAGACTCGGCAGTACTTTAATTCCATCAACAATATTGAGTTCAAACTCAGTGCGGGAGGTTTGGTAATGGCTGATAACACCACGGAGAAGAAGGGGGCGATGAAGATGGACCTGAATACCCCGATGCTCGATCAACTGGAAGACGGCCCCTGGCCCAGTTTCGTGACGGACCTCAAGGGTCATGCGGAAAAGAGGCCCCAGGTGGGCCAGCTCCTCAATCAGTTGGAGGAGTCCTACGAGAATCGCTGGAACTATTGGACCGGCGCCGTGGTGAACGTCTCCGGCTATGGCGGCGGCATCATCGCCCGCCTGTCGCAGAAAGCGGACAAGTATCCCGATCTGGCTCAGTTCAATACCATCCGCGTCATCCCGCCACCCGGCTTTGTCTATAACACCACCAAGCTGCGCGAGCTGGCCGATATCGCCGAGAAGCACGGCGCCGGCATCATGCAGCTCCACGGCATGACCGGCGACCTGCTGCTGCTGGGCTACGACAACGCAGGTTCCTTCGCCGCGGCCGAGGACATCATGAAGGCCGGCTTCGACATCGGCGGCTCCGGTGGCGCCCTGCGCACCCTGCAATGCTGCGTCGGCCAGGCCCGTTGCGAAATGGCCTGCTACGACACCATGAAGGCCACCCGCTTCCTCACTAACCGCTACATCGACTTCCTGCACATGCCGGAATTCATGTACAAGTTCAAGTTCAAGCTCTCCGGCTGCGCCAACGACTGCGCCAATGCCACCCACCGCTCCGACATGCCCATCATCGGCACCTGGCGCGGACCCATGCAGGTGGATCAGGCCAAGGTCGCCGAGTTCATCGAGGAGAAGGGCATCGAGGCCGTCATCGACAACGTCCTCACCCGCTGCCCGACCCGCTGCCTCTCCCTCAAGGGCAAGGAGCTGATCGTCGATAATGAGAACTGTGTCCGCTGCATGCACTGCATCAACGTCATGCACAAGGCCCTCAAGCCCGGTGTGGACAAGGGCATCTCCATCCTCCTGGGCGGCAAGCGCACCCTGAAGATCGGCGACACCATGGGTTTCATGCTGGTCCCCTTCATGAAGCTGGAGAGCGACGAGGATTACGAGGCCCTGGCGAACCTCATCGATAACGTCTGGGAGTTCTGGAACGATAACGCCCATGATCACGAGCGCGTCATCGAGTTCATCTCCCGTGTCGGCCTCGGCACCTTCCTGAAAGGGATCGGCATGGAGGCGGAGCCCGCCATGGTGGCCCGTCCCCGTACCTCGCCCTACATCAAGTTCGAGGAGCTGGCGCCCCCACGCATGGGCGGCGAGCAGAACCAGAATCCTCCCGTTTGGCAGAGGGAACCTGAAGTACAGGAATCCTGAGGTCCAGTCGGCAGAATTACAGGCTTGATCAAACGAATTGAATCTTGAGGGGTAAAAGATGAGTGAATCTACCATGGGACCCAGAAATCAAGGGGCCCCCGACTACAACGAGCATATCCATCCCGTCATGGCCAAGAACTATGGCGACTGGGACTATCACGAGCGGCTGAAGCCCGGCGTCATCCGTTACGTCTCCAAGAGCGGCGACAGCCTCTACGTGGTCCGCGCCGGTTCGCCGCGCACCATGAGCCCGGCCACGGTCCACAAGGTCTGTGATATCGCCGACCGTTATTGCGACGGCTTCCTGCGCTTCACCATCCGCTGCAACGTCGAGTTCTCCACCCCCAAGGAAGAGAACGTCGAGCTGATCATCAAGGCAGTGAAAGAGGAACTGGGCTTCCCCATCGGCGGCACCGGCAACTCCGTCTCCAACATCACCCACACCCAGGGCTGGCTGCACTGCAACCTGCCCGCCACCGACGCCGCCGGCTCGGTGAAGGCGCTGATGGACGATCTGATCGGGGAGTTCGAGAAGGAAGAGATGCCCAACCGCGTCCATATCTCCGCCTCCTGCTGCCAGATCAACTGCGGCAGCCACGCGGACATCTCCATCATCGTCCAGCATCATCATGCCCCGCGCATCGACCACAAGAACATGATGATCTGCGAACTGCCCAAGGTGGTCGCCATCTGCCCGGCGGCCGCCATCCGGCCGAAGATGATGAACGGTGCAACCTCCGTCGAGGTCGTGGATGAGAAATGCATGTACTGCGGCGCCTGCCACGGCCAGTGCCCCAGCATGGAAATCCGCGATGCCGATACCGACACCCTGTCGATCTGGGTCGGCGGCAAGGCCTCCAGCACCCGCGGCGGCCCGTCCCAAATGAAACTGGCGACCTGGGGCCTGCCCAACAACCCGCCCCGCTGGCCCGAGGTATCGGATGCCGTCCGCAAGATACTCGCCGCCTACAAGGAAAGCGGCAAGCCCTGGGAACGTGTCGGCGAGTGGATCGAGCGCATCGGCTGGGCGAAATTCTTCGAAATGACCGGCTTCCCCTTCACCAGGTACCACATCGAGGATGGTCCAGACGCACTGACGACCCTCAACCGGTCGTCCCATGTCCGTCTTTGACGCCACCCTGTACAACAAACGAGAGGTACAAGGTTAATGGAAAGCACAATCTTTGCTGATGGGCTGTCGCGAGAAGAGGTCGAGGGTAGCCTCAAGCCCTTCGATGCCCATGATGTAGTGGTCCGCAATGGCCAGAGCTGGAAATGCCCGGTCTATGTGCAACGCACCCCCCCGTGCCGGGACGCCTGTCCCAGCAGCGAGGATATCCGTGGCTACCTGACCAACATTGCCCAAGCCGACTATTTCGGCAAGGGCATGGAACAGGTCCTGGACGATGCGTGGCACACCATCACCGACAAGAACCCCATGCCCGCCGTACACGGCCGCATCTGTCCGCACCCCTGCGAGACGGGTTGCAACCGCAAGTTCAAGGAGGACGGGGCCGTCGCCATCAACAACATGGAACGCTTCATCGGCGACCATGGGCTGAAGCGCGGCCTGAAGCTGAAGAAGATCAGCGACGAGGCCAAGGGCAAGAAGGTGGCGGTGATCGGGTCCGGTCCCTCCGGACTCTCGGCGGCCTATCAGATGGCCCGCCGGGGCTACCCGGTGACGATGTTCGAGGCCTTCGAGAAGGCCGGTGGCATGCTGCGTTACGGCATCCCCAACTACCGCCTGCCGGAAGCGGTCCTGGACGGGGAAATCCAGAATATCCTGGATCTGGGCGTTACCCTGAAATGCAACACCAAGATCGGGGTCGATGTCTCTTTCGAGGATGTCCGTAAGGAATATGACGCGGTCTATCTCGCCATGGGCGCCCACAAGGGCGCTGCCATGGGGGTCGAGGGCGAAGAATCCGCCAACGTCTTCACCGCCGCCAGCTTCCTCAATCGCGTCAATAGCGGCGCGAAGGTGGACATTGGCCGTCGCGTGGTCGTGGTCGGCGGCGGCGACAGCGCCGTGGACGCCGCCCGCGTCTCCCTGCGCATGCACGAGCTGATGGAGGACGAGAAGCACCACCTGGATGCCGAGGACGAGGCAAAGATCGAGGTGGCGGTGGAGGAAGAGATCGCCATCGAAGAGACCGTCTCCAACAAGGCCATGGTGGATGCCGCGCGCGCCAGCAAACGGAAATCCAAGTACTCCGAGGTCATCATGCTCTATCGCCGCACCCGTGATGAGATGCCTGCCATCTCCCACGATGTGGACGATGCGCTGACCGAGGGCGTGCGGATCGAGTACCTGGTCGCGCCGGTCGGCTTCGACACCGAAGGTGGCCGTGCCACGGCCATCAAGTGCATCCGCATGGCGCTGGGCGAGCCCGACAAGTCGGGCCGCCGTCGCCCGGTACCCATCGAGGGCTCGGAGTTCAGCGTCGCGGTCGACACGGTCCTGGTCGGCATTGGCCAGACCCCGGACTTGGCGGGCGGACTATCGGAACTGGCCAACAAGTGGGGCTGGGTCGATGCCAACAATGTCCAGGCCACCTCCCAGCAGGGCATCTTCGCCGGCGGGGACGTGCTGGGCTTGGGGATCTCCACCAAGGCCGTGGGCCAGGGCCGCGTCGCTGCCCGTGCCATGGATGCCTATCTCTCCGGCAAGGAGTACAAGAAGCCGAACATGGGCACACCGGTCAAGGTGACGGATCTGCGGCTGGACTACTACAAGCCCTCCGAGCGCAACGAAGAGGGCTCGATCGAGCTGGACGCGGCGATCGCCGGCTTCACGGAGATCAAGCAGACCATCTCGACCCAGCAGGCCATCAACGAAGCGGCCCGCTGCATGAGCTGCGGACTTTGCAACGTCTGCGACCAGTGCCGCGTCTACTGCCCCCAGGAGACCATCCATCGCGACAAGAAGCGTCCCAAGGGCACCGTGATGTTCACGGACTACACCGGCTGCACCGGTTGTCACGTCTGCCACGAGGCCTGCCCGACGGGTTACATCCAGATGGGGATGGGATTCTAAACCGCTGAGCCCTACTGCCCCTCAAGCCAGGAGGCGAAGGGGATTCAGGCAAGACACGTCCGGCGGCGCAAGCCGCTGGACGTTTTCGTTACAGCCCCCCTGCCCCTTCATCCCTCCCTCTCCTCTGGACGTGGGACTCTCCTGTGATAGGATCGCCTACAGATTTGTAACATCATTGAAAAATAAGGAAACCTTCCATGAAGATTCATGAATACCAGGGCAAGGAGATCCTGCGCAACTACGGGGTCACCACCCCGCGCGGCGTCCCCTGCTTTTCCGTGGACGAGGCGGTCAAGGCCGCCGAATCCCTCGGCGGCAAGGTCTGGGTGGTCAAGGCCCAGATCCACGCGGGCGGCCGCGGCAAGGGCGGCGGCGTCAAGGTCGCCAAGTCCCTCGACCAGGTGCGCGAGTACGCGGACCAGATCCTCGGCATGCAGCTCCTGACCCACCAGACCGGCCCCGAGGGCCAGAAGGTGCGCCGCCTGCTGATCGAGGAAGGGGCCGACATCAAAAAGGAACTCTACGTGGGCATGGTGGTGGACCGCGTCACCCAGCGGGTCTGCCTCATGGCCTCCAGCGAGGGCGGCATGGACATCGAAGAGGTGGCAGCCCATACCCCGGAGAAGATCCACAAGGTCTTCGTCGATCCGGCCATGGGGCTTACGGACGACGAGGCCGACGACGTGGCCCGCAAGATCGGCGTGCCCGAGGCCAGCCTATCCGAGGCCCGCGCCCAGTTGCAGGGCCTCTACAACGCCTTCTGGGGCACCGACGCCAGTCTGGCCGAGATCAACCCGCTCATTCTCACCGGCGACGGCCAGGTCATCGCCCTCGACGCCAAGATGAACTTCGACTCCAACGCCCTCTATCGCCACGAAGACATCCTCGCCATGCGCGACCTGGACGAGGAGGACGCCGCCGAGATCGAGGCATCCAAGCACGACCTCTCCTACATCTCCCTGGACGGCGACATCGGCTGCATGGTCAACGGCGCGGGCCTGGCCATGGCCACCATGGACACCATCAAGCTATTCGGCGCCGAGCCTGCCAACTTCCTCGACGTGGGCGGCGGCGCCACCGTGGAGAAGGTGACCGAGGCCTTCAAGCTGATGCTGGCCAACTCCAAGGTCAAGGCCATCCTGGTCAACATCTTCGGCGGCATCATGCGCTGCGATACCATCGCCGACGGCATCGTCGAGGCAGCCAAGCAGACCCATCTCAACGTCCCCCTGGTAGTGCGCATGCGCGGCACCAACGAGGAGATCGGCAAAAAAACCCTCGAACAGTCCGGCCTGCCCATCATCACAGCCAACGACATGGCCGAGGCCGCCCAGAAGGTCGTTGCCGCCGTTGCCGGTCATTAATTAGGAGTTGCCAATGTCCATCCTGATCAACAAGGACACCAAAGTCGTCACCCAGGGGATCACCGGCAAGACCGGCCAGTTCCACACCACCATGTGCAAGGCCTACGCCAACGGCGCCAACTGCTTCGTCGCCGGCGTCAACCCCAAAAAGGCGGGCGAGACCTTCGAAGACATCCCCATCTACGCCACCGTCAAAGAGGCAAAGGCCCAGCAGGGCGTGACCGCCTCGGTCATCTACGTGCCGCCGCCCTTCGCCGCCGCCGCCATCTGGGAGGCCGTCGAGGCCGAGCTGGATCTGGTCATCTGCATCACCGAGGGCATCCCGGTGCGCGACATGGTCGAGGTCAAGAACCGCATGCGCGAGGCAGGCAGCAAGACCCTGCTCTGCGGCCCAAATTGCCCAGGAATCATCACCCCGGACGAGATCAAGATCGGCATCATGCCCGGTCACGCCCACAAAAAGGGCCGCATCGGCGTGGTCTCCCGCTCCGGCACCCTGACCTATGAAGCCGTCGGCCAACTCACCGACCTGGGCCTGGGCCAATCCACCGCCGTCGGCATCGGCGGCGACCCGGTCAACGGTCTCAAGCACAAGGAAGTACTGGAACTCTTCATGAACGACCCGGACACCGACGCCGTCATCATGATCGGCGAGATCGGCGGTTCCGACGAGGAAGAGGCCGCCCGCTGGTATGCCGGTTGCGCCAACAAAAAGCCCGTGGTCGGCTTCATCGCCGGCGTCACCGCCCCCGCCGGCAAACGCATGGGCCACGCCGGCGCCATCATCTCCGGCGGCAAAGGCACCGCCCAGGAAAAACTGGCGACCCTGGAGGAATGCGGCATCCGCACCACCAAGAACCCGGCTGAGATGGGCCTGCTGCTCAAGTCCGTGCTCTGAGTGGATTCTTGACTTTGTAGGTTGGGTTACGGCGCGCAAACTCACCAGTGACTCGTTTCACTATGCTGGTGATGCGCGCAGTAACCGTCGCAGTAGGAGCGCCGGTTACCCGACGACCCCTGCACAGATCCCGGCGTGCGGTTTTCCCGCACCGGGCTCTTCAATCATACTCACTCGCGCAGAAGGTGGTTTCAACTCGCGAGCCCCCGATCCCTAAGGCCTTG
>JAHJDE010000116.1 GCA_018812525.1 Gammaproteobacteria bacterium | reverse complement strand
AGTCCCACCCTACCCCAGAAGCGCCGACCCGCCCAATCACTCCCCCGGCCCAGGCACGTTCAGGGAAAGCGTAACCAGAGCCCCTCGATCAACGCGAGACGATTATCCCGGTGAGGATTGTTTTGTGGGGGACGTTACACAGAGCCGCTCCCACCGCCGTGGGAGCGGCTCTGCCGCGAAAATTGATCGATTGAAGATCGGCCAAAGATGGCCTGAAGATGAGATGCGAGATCATCCGGATGTTTCGAGCTGGGCCAGTTTACTCCGTTCCTCTTTGGCGCGAGTTGTAGATTCCTCCCCCCGCCAAGTGGTATTCGGTGAGTACGGCGGCGGCCCGTTCCCGTTGGATATCATGGATAACCTCGATACCGCGTTGTTGCAGTTCGATCCAGCGCTCAGCCATTTTAGGTCCTTCGTCGAAACCGATGGCGCGGGCATCCTCGTCGCGGGCACCGATAAGCAGGCGACGAACGCCGGACCAACAGGTGGCGCCAAGGCACATGGCGCAGGGTTCGGTGCTGGTGACCAATTCGTGTACCGGCAGACCCTCGGCGCCCAAGTCATAGCAATTGAGCTTCCTTTGCGCCAGGGAAAAGGCGACCATTTCGGCATGCAGGATTGAGAGTCCCTCCGTCATGACAAGGTTGATCCCCAGGGAGACCAACCGACCGCTGTCGCGTTCGAAGATGGCCGCAGCGAAGGGGCCGCCAGTCTGTTCCGCTATGTTGCGGCGGGAGGCATCGATGACGAAGGACATCCTCTCGTCGAGATCCTGCATGAGGGAAAGGCCCTGTGTATAGGCCCCGATCCAGTCGGGCAGGTCGAATTGAATGATGGAGGGTTGATTGAACATGAAGGCGGTTGGCTCCCTGGAGAGACTGGGATTATTGCACCTATGGACCGAAAAGGGACTGATTGGAGCCGCAAGACGAAATATCTCGATCAGGCCGAGGGGATGACCCTGAATATCCCGATTGAAGATTTAAACCAGCGTGAAAGTTCCGAACTGGATGGGCTGGCGGCACGAATCGCCGCAATGGACCCCTGGCGCCGCCTGGGTTACGCGCCGGAAAGGATCGCGGTCTATTTACGCAATCCCGAGCAGGATGCCAGGCGCCTGGCGATCATTGTTGAGGGCGTTATTGCCGGTGTCATCTGCCTTAAATATCCCTGGATGCGGGGCGTTTGTATCGAGATGCTGGCGGTGCTGCCTTCGATGCAGGGGTTGGGGCTTGGCGCCCGTGCGCTCGATCATGTCGAACGGGAATACCGGGGCAGGACGCGCAATATCTGGCTGCTGGTTTCCGCCTTTAACGAAAGGGCTCTGGGCTTTTATCAGGCCAGGGGCTTCAAGCAGATCGGCGAGATCAAGGATTTTCTGGTTGAAGGCGAGGACGAGATCCTCATGCGTAAGGTCATTCGGCCAATTGAATCGCATTTTTTGGGGCGATCTGAATAGTTACCCCTGATCACGCGAAGCCCTGGGTCAGCACCACCAGTTGATCCAGCTTGTTGCGGGCCGCGCCGCTGGCAATGGCGGTATCGGCCTTCTTGACCCCCTCCGCCAGGGAGGTAGCGATCCCCGAGGCGTAGATGGCGGCCCCGGCATTGAGGACGACGATATCCCTGGCGGGGCCGGCGTGGTCTTCCAGTACCGAGCGGATGATCCGCAGGCTATCCTCGGCATCGGCTGCCTTGATCGCTTCGATGGAGCCTCGCTGAATGCCAAAATCCTCCGGCTGGATGCTGAAGCGCCTGACCTGACCCTCTTTGAGTTCCGCCACGTCGGTTGGGCCTGCGATGCTGATCTCATCCAGGCCATCGCGGGAGTGAACCACCAGCACATGGTCGGAGCCTAGCCTTTGGAGTACTTGGGCCAGGGGCTCCAGCAGATCCGCACTGAAGACCCCCAGCACCTGATTGGGGGCGCCGGCGGGGTTGGTGAGTGGACCCAGGATATTAAAAATGGTGCGGGCACCCATTTCACGGCGCGGTCCAATGGCGTGTTTCATGGCGCCGTGGTGGGCCGGGGCGAACATGAACCCGATCCCTACCTTATCGATGCAATCCGCCACCTGAGCGGGACTGATATCAAGCCGCACCCCGGCAGCCTCCAGCACATCGGCACTGCCGGACTTGGACGAAATGGACCTGTTACCGTGCTTTGCCACCCTTGCACCTGCCGCAGCCGCGACGAAGGCGGCGGCGGTGGAGATATTGAATACCCCGCGGGCATCACCGCCGGTGCCGCAGGTATCGACCAGGTGCCGCTTCCCGACCTCGACGCCTGCGGCCAATTCACGCATGACGCCTGCCGCCGCAGCGATCTCGGTTACGGTCTCTCCCTTCATGCGCAAGCCGACGAGGAAACCGCCGATCTGGGCCGGGGTGGCACCGCCGGTCATGATGCTCTTCATCACATCGGCCATCTGCTCCCGGTTCAGATCCTGACGGCCGATGACATGGTTGATTGCCTCTTTCAGGTCCATTTACCTGCCCTCGATGAAGTTGCGTAGCAGGTCGTGGCCCTGCTGGGTGAGGATGGATTCGGGATGGAATTGTACGCCCTGGACATCCAGCTCCCTGTGGCGCACACCCATGATCTCGTCCATCTCCCCGTCCCGCTCGGTCCAGGCGGTGATCTCCAGGCAGTCCGGCAGACTGACTCGCTCGATCACCAGCGAGTGGTAGCGGGTTGCCTCAAAGGGATTTTTCAGCCCACTGAATACGCCTTTGTTGGCGTGGTAAATGGGCGAGGTCTTGCCGTGCATCACCTCGCGGGCATGGATGACCCGCCCGCCAAAGGCCTGGCCGATGGACTGATGACCCAGGCAGACCCCAAGGATCGGGATGCGGCCGGCCAAGGTCTTGATCGCCGCCAGAGAGATTCCCGCCTGATCCGGGGTGCAGGGGCCGGGGGAGATCACCAGCCGGTCCGGGGCCATGGCCTCGATCTCCGCGACCCTGATGGCATCATTGCGGTAGACCCGCACCTCCTCGCCCAACTCACCCAGATACTGCACCAGGTTGTAGGTGAATGAGTCGTAGTTGTCGATCATCAGCAACATGCAGAACCCATCTTATTGTTTAATAAAGAGGAACTTGCAAAATGGCCTTCCTGGCCATTTTGCAAGACGAAAACGAAAAATGCGATTTTTCGTTTTCCTCATATTCAATGGCTTAGGCCATTGAATATGGCGGTTCATCCCTGAACCGCAAGAGGTTCTTGCAGTTTT
>JAHJDE010000115.1 GCA_018812525.1 Gammaproteobacteria bacterium | reverse complement strand
GACCGGCAAGCTCTCCGAGGCCTCGGGCCAGGGCTGCCACACCACCAGCACCGCCACCCTCTACCATCTGCCCGGCGGGGGGGATCTCATCGACTCCCCCGGCGTGCGCAGCTTCCGCCCGAGCATCGAGGAAATGGGCGACCTGGAGCGGGGCTTCCGCGAATTCGCCCCCTTCCTGGGGCACTGCAAATTCAGCAACTGCCGCCACCGGGAGGAACCGGGCTGCGCCCTGATCGCAGCCGTGGCCGACGGAAGGATCGACCCCCGCCGGGATGTAGGTTGGCCTTCAGGCCGACCGCTTCGACAAGCTCAGGACTGGCATGTCGGGCTAAAGCCCGACCTACGCCCCGCCTTGGTTCTGTCATCATCCCGTCACCGCTCCGTCACGAAACCATCCGCCTTCCCCTGCTGCAATCCCGGAATTTCCATCTGGGAGCGGCCCGTGCGCATTTTGATGATCTCCGATGTCTACTTTCCCCGGATCAACGGGGTATCGACCTCGATTTGGACCTTTGCCAAAGCGTTCGCGGAGAAGGGCCATCAGGTCACGCTGATCGCCCCCGATTACGGTCAGGAGACCGTGCAGGCGTTTGAGGTGATCCGCATCCCCTCCCGCTTTCTTCCGGTCGATCCCGAGGACCGGATACTCCGGGCCGGACCCATCCGCGAACTGACCGGGACCCTGCGCGAAAGGGGTTTCGACATCCTCCACATCCACACCCCCTTCATCGCCCACTACGAGGGGCTCCGGCTGGCCCGCGCGTTGGGCATTCCGGTGGTGGAGAGTTATCACACCTTCTTCGAGGAGTACCTGGACAAGTACATCCGCTTTCTGCCCCGCGCCCTGCTGCGGGCGGCGGCGCGGCGTTTTTCGACGAGCCAGTGCAACGCGGTCGATGGCATTGTGGTTCCGTCCCAGGCCATGTGCCAGGTTTTGCGCAATTACGGCGTGACCAACCGGATGGCGGTCATTCCCACCGGAATAGAGTCGCGCCCGTTCGAGGCGGGCGACGGGGCGCGTTTTCGCCGTGGGCAGGGCATCCCGCCGGATCGGCCGGTCATGGTCCACGTGGGGCGTCTCGCCCATGAGAAGAATCTCTGCTTTTTGATCGATGTTTTGGCCGAGGTGAAAAGGACGATACCCCATGTCCTGCTGTTGATGGCGGGAGAGGGGCCGGCGCGGGCCTCGCTGGAGCGGCGCATCCAGCGGGAGGGGCTGGCCGGGAACGCCCTGCTGGCCGGTTATCTGAAACGCGACGGTGACTTGCAGGACTGCTATTGCGCCGGTGATCTGTTCGTCTTTTCCTCCCGCACCGAGACCCAGGGTTTGGTGCTGCTGGAGGCGATGGCCTTAGGGGTGCCGGTGGTCTCTACTGCCGTGATGGGGACCCGAGAGGTGCTCGACGGTGGCCACGGCGCCGCCCTGATCGCCGAGGAAGAAGTCGGCGACTTCGCCGCCAAGGTCATCCAATTGTTGTGCGATCCGGGCCTGCGCGCCCGCATGGGGCAGGCGGCGGTTCGCTATGCCAGAACCTGGTCGGCGCCCGTGCTGGCGGACAGGATGCTGGACGAATACCGCCAGTTGATGGGCAAGACATCGATGATCTCGCCCGCCAGATAGAGGTATTCGCACTGGGTGTGATCGAGAAACACTCTTTTCCGTCCTTAGGTGCGCAATCGGCACTTCCCTGTGCCGCTTCTCGACTTCCACCCCTAAAAATTCCAGGGATGGAATTTTTAGGGGTCCCCTGGAGCAAGTCCCTGTCTTCCAACCGTCACACAGCCGTCACCCCATTGCAGCATTGCCGCCGGAGAATGGGCGCATCTTAAGGGGTAGGTCGGCCTTCAGGCCGTCCATCAACGCCGCGGTCGGCCTGAAGGCCGACCTACTCAGCAACGTTCGATTTGCTATTCCACGCTAAATCCAAGGTGTCTCAACCCGTGCCGACGGCCAACGCTACCGCAGTTCTTCCCTCCATCGGCATGGCGCCGGGAGAGCCCGTCCGGCTGGCGGTGATCACCGAGACCTGGCCGCCGGAAATCAACGGCGTGGCCAACACCATCAACCATCTGGTCAAGGGGTTGCGCCGCCGGGGCGGCTACCACGTCCAACTGGTGCGTCCGCGCCGCGAGCCGGGCGAAAAGGCCCAGCGCGAGGCAGATTTCGAGGAGTACCTGGTCAATGGCCTGAGCCTGCCCTTCTACAACGAGGTGCGCCTGGGCTTTCCCCAATACTATCCCCTGCTCCGCCTCTGGCGCGGGCAGCGGCCCGATCTGGTCCAGATCGTCACCGAAGGGCCGCTCGGCTACTCGGCGATCAAGGCGGCGAATCGGCTGTCGATTCCGGTCATCAGCGACTTCCACACCAACTACGACCAGTACAGCCGTTACTACCTGAGCAGCCTCTTCCATCTGGCGAAGCACTACCTGCGTCATATCCACAACCAGACAAGGATTACCCTGGTCCCAACCCGCGAGCTGGGCCGGCAACTGGCCGCCGACGGTTACGAAAAGCTGGGGCTCATGGAGCGGGGCATCGACGCGGATCTGTTCCACCCGCGTCACCGCGACGAGCGCCTGCGCGAACAACTGGGCATCGCCCCTGACCAACTGTTGGTTACCCTGGTGGCGCGCATGGCGCCGGAAAAGAATCTCCATCTCGCCTTCTCGGCCTTCCGCGCCATTCAGCAGACCTGCCCCGGTGCCCGTTTCCTGCTGGTCGGCGATGGTCCAGAACGAAAGCGTCTGCAAAGGCTGCATCCTGACTGCCTCTTCGCCGGCATGCGGAGCGGGGTCAACCTGGCGCAACACTACGCCAGCAGTGATCTCTTTCTGTTCCCCAGCACCAGCGAAACCTTCGGCAATGTGATCCTCGAAGCCATGGCCTGCGGCCTGCCGGTGGTGGCCTTCGATTACGCCGCCGCGCGCGAATACATCCGCTCCGGCGAGAACGGCATCGCCGTGACCCTGGACGACAACGATGCCTTCATCGCCGCCGGCGTCAGGCTGGCGGGGGACGCCGGGCTGCGCCGCCGCATGGGGGTCGAGGCCAATTTGACCGCCCACGGCCTCAACTGGGAGCAGGTGGTGGGACAACTGCATCGGACCATTCATAAGATCCTTCACGAGGTGCGCCATGAAACTGCTCCATCAGTTTAACGATGCCGAGATACCCCTCTGCCTGCTCTTCAACCGCGTCAACACCTGGCGGCCGGTTAGCCGCTTCTTCGCCGCCGTCAGCCGCCTGGGCGACGGGGTCTTCTGGTACATGCTGATGGCCATGCTGCCGGTGCTCCACGGCCGGGAGGCGGCCAGCGTCTCGTTGCACATGGCCCTGGTCGGGCTGGTGGGGCTCTTCTTCTACAAGCTGCTGAAGAGCAAGACCGCGCGGGTCCGCCCCTATAACCACAGCGGCGACATCTTCCAGAACGTCGCCGCCCTGGACCAGTTCAGCTTCCCCTCCGGCCATACCCTGCACGCCGTCGGCTTCAGTGGGGTGCTGTTGCACTACTACCCCGAATGGGCCGTGCTGGTGGTTCCCTTCGCCCTGCTGGTCGCCCTGTCGCGCATGGTCCTGGGGCTGCACTATCCCAGCGACGTGGTGGCCGGCGCACTCATGGGCGCCAGCCTGGCCCAGGGGAGTATCTGGCTCTTCTCCGCGACCCTCTGATTTTCACCCTTGATGACCCATTCCATGAGCAATCTCTTACACCTTCCCAGCGCCACGGCCCCTTGGCATACCCCCGAGTAGGCCGGACAGCGCATCGCCGTGCTGATCCCCTGCTACAACGAAGAGGCAGCCATCGGCCAGGTGGTGCATGACTTCCGCGCCGCCCTGCCCGAGGCGGCGGTCTATGTCTACGACAACAACTCCCGCGACCGTACCCGCGAGGTGGCGGCAACGGCGGGCGCTATCGTGCGCACCGAGCCGCGCCAGGGCAAGGGTAACGTGGTGCGGCGGATGTTCGCCGACATCGACGCCGACATCTATGTGCTGGTGGATGGCGACGACACCTACCACGCGGCCAGCGCCCCGGCCATGATCGAGCGCCTGCGCGCCGCGCAACTGGACATGGTGGTGGGCTGCCGCGAGACCGGAGAGCAGGCGGCCTACCGTCCCGGTCACCGCTTCGGCAACGCCCTCTTGACCGGCTTCGTCGCCACCCTTTTCGGGCGTCAGTTCAGCGACATCCTCTCCGGCTATCGGGTCTTCTCGCGCCGCTTCGTCAAGACCTTCCCGGCCATCGCCGCCGGTTTCGAGACCGAGACCGAGCTGACCATCCACGCCCTGGAACTGCGCATGCCGGTGGACGAGGTCGTCACCCCCTACCGCTCGCGACCGGAGGGATCGGCAAGCAAGCTCAACACCTACCGTGACGGCTTTCGCATCCTCCTCACCATCCTCAAACTGTTCCGTAGCGAACGCCCGCTGGAGTTCCGGCCTTTGGCATGAATGGTCCCACTACCTGGCGGTGAACGGCCTGGGTGGCGGCATCAACTACCTCTGCTTCGCCCTGGCCCTACTGACCCTGGATGCGGTTCGCGCCCAGCCGGTCCTGGGCATGGCCCTGGGTTCCGCCGTGGCGCTGGTTTTCAACTATCTGGCCAACAAGCACCTGGTGTTTCGCGTTGCCGCCGAGGCGGCAAAGCCGTGACGACCCACCCCGGCGCACCCTCGCGCGCCGGGGAAAACTGGAGAACTCCCCAACGATGAACACGAACCTCTCACCCACGGAGACATCCGCCACCGACCGCTGGTGGCTGCTTTGGATGCTGACGACGCTGGTCCTCTGCTGGCCGGCCCTGTGGAACGGCCATCCCCTCTTCTTCTACGATTCGATGGACTACACCCGCTCCGCCTTCACCCTGACCCCGGCACACTATCGGACGCTTCCCTACAGCCTCTTCCTGGCAGGACCGGAACAGATGGGCACCCTCTGGGCTGTGGTGTTGTCCCAGGCCACCATCGGCGCCTACGTGAGGGGCTCAGTCTGGTCCACCAGACGACCATCGGACTCGCCATGGTGCTGGGGCTGATCCTGGCGCTCCGCAACTGGGGACAGTCAACTCCCGCTAGCCGCTTCTTCTGGCTGTTCGTGCCGGCCTTGTGGTTTCTGTGGGGCGCGCGCCAGAGGGGGTGATGACCTTCTGTCGATCACAATAAACGCACCCTGTCCTGAGAATAACCTGAGCCAACCCGCGACTACTACGCGCTCACATTGGCCGAACTCGAAAACCGGCATCTGCCGGATGCCTGGCGAAAAAAGCTTCCGAGCCGCATACCCGGCGTGCGCCTGGGCCGGCTGGCGGTCGACAGGCAATACCAAGACAAGGGACTGGGCGAACTGTTGCTGGTCGATGCCCTGACGCGGGCACGTCGTATCTACACCGAGGCCGATGGCATTGGCCTGTTCGTCGATGCGCTCGATGAGCAGGCGGCAGGGTACTACCGTCGTTTCGGTTTCCAATCGGCACCGGATAACCCACTGGTGCTGTTGCTGTCGGCAAAGATCTCAAGCTAAGTAAGCGGTTGGTACTCCGTCGCAGAACGAGAATAGGGAAATTTAGTCGGATGGCCTGGACCTGAATGCCCAAATCGGGGGTAACAGAATCACATGGCCAGATGCCCTAAGGGTCGATAAACTCGTTTTGGTTTTCAGAAGGATAGATGCAGGACGGGGGTAAGAAATGGAAAAGGCAATTCTCAGTGAGCGGGATATTTGTACCAAGTACATTACCCCAGCCATTCAACGTGCTGGATGGGCACAGCATCAGTTTCGGGAAGAAGTTAATCTCACCGCTGGGCGTGTTGTTGTTCGAGGCAAACTGGCTGCTCGGGTCAGGCATCCGGAAGCCAAAGGGGGGCCGAAACGTGCTGACTTCGTGCTCTATGCGCGCCCGAACGTACCCATTGCAGTCATTGAGGCCAAACAGGCCAAGTTTTCCGTAGGTCATGGTATGCAACAAGCCTTGGCCTATGCCGAAATGCTGGATGCGCCCTTCGCTATCAGCAGCAATGGCGATGGCTTCCTGCTGCACGACCGCACCGGCCTGACCCAGCCCATAGAGCGCGAGCTACAGCTCAGCGAGTTCCCCAGACTGGACGATCTGTGGCCGCTATACCAGCAGTGGAAGGGCCTGATCAAACCGGAAGTCATCAAACTCATCGAACAACCCTTCCATACCGATGGCAGTGGCAAGGAACCGCGCTACTACCAGCGCGTAGCCATCAATCGTGCGATTGAGGCTATCGCCAAAGGCCAGCAGCGCGTGCTGCTGGTCATGGCCACCGGAACCGGCAAAACCTACACCGCATTCCAGATCATCTGGCGCATGTGGAAGGCCAAGGCCAAAAAACGCATCCTGTTCCTGGCCGACCGCAACATCCTCGTCGACCAAACCATGCAGCAAGACTTCGCCCCCTTTGGCGAGGTCATGCACAAGGTCGCCAATCGCGAGATCAAGAAGAACTACGAGATCTACCTTGCCCTTTATCAGGCGGTCACCGGCAAGGAGGAATGGAAGCAGATCTACAAACAGTTCCCGGCCGATTTCTTCGACCTGATCGTTGTCGATGAATGCCACAGGGGCAGTGCCGCAGACGATTCGGCCTGGCGTGATGTGCTCGAATACTTCAGCGATGCCACACACTTGGGCCTGACGGCAACGCCCAAAGAAACCAAGGAGGTCAGCAACATCACCTACTTTGGCGACCCGGTCTACACCTACTCGCTCAAGCAAGGCATCGAAGACGGCTTCCTCGCGCCCTACAAGGTGATCCGCATCGCCACCGATGTCGATGCAGTCGGCTACACGCCAGAGAAGGGGAAAGTCGACAAGCTGGGGCAGGCAGTAGAGCAACGCCAATACAACACCAAGGATTTCGATCGGACACTGGTGCTGGAAAAACGCACCAAGCTGGTCGCCAGCAAGGTCTGGGAATACCTCAAAGCCACCGACCCCATGGCCAAGACCATCGTATTTTGCGACGACCAGGACCACGCCGAACGCATGCGGCAAGAGCTGGTCAAGCTGATCCCGGCTGCCACCAGCAACCGCCGCTACGTAATGCGCATCACCGGCGACGATAATGAGGGCAAGGCCCAGCTCTCCTACTTCATCGACAACGACGAGCCATACCCGGTCATCGCCACCACCTCCAAGCTGCTTACCACAGGGGTGGATGCCAAAACCTGCAAACTGATTGTGCTGGACCAGAACATCAATTCGATGACCGAATTCAAACAGATCATTGGCCGTGGCACTCGCTTGCGCGAGGACTACCAGAAGCTCTACTTCACTATCATGGACTTCAAGGGTGCCACGCGCCTGTTCGCCGACCCGGATTTTGATGGCGAGCCAGTGGTGATCTACGAGCCCAAACCTGATGAACCCGTGGTGCCGCCAGAAATCATCGAAGTGCCGGGGGTTGGCGAACCCGAACCGCCTCCGTATGGACCGGGCACGACTGGTGGCGATGACCCCGGCGGTAATGCGGGCGGAGGCGGTGGCGGCGCAGGCCGTACCAAGTACGTGATCGACGATGTCAACGTGCGCGTCGCTGTGGAGCGCTCGCAATACCTCGATGCCGACGGCAAGCTCATTACCGAGGACTACCGTGTCCTGCTCAAGGACGACATCAAGAAGGCGCTACAGGCCGAATTCGGCACCATGACCGACTTCCTGCGCCGCTGGAACAGCGCCGAGCGAAAGCAGGCCGTACTGGAAGAACTGGCTGAGCACGGCGTACCACTGGCAATCCTGCAGCAGGCCGTTGCCAATGGCAGTGAACTCGATGTCTTCGATCTGGTCGCCCACGTTGCCTTCGACCAAAAACCGCTTACTCGTCGCGAGCGCGCCAACAACGTCAAGAAACGCGACCTGTTCGGCAAGTACGGCGAGCAAGCCCGCGCGGTGCTCGAAGCCCTGCTGGACAAATTCGCCGACCACGGCGTTCAGGATATCGAAGATGCCAAGGTACTGGAGTTGCCGCCGTTTGATCAGTTCGGCAGCAAAACCCAGATCCGGCGCGGTATCTTCGGCAGCATCGAGCAATACACCCAAGCCGTATCTGAGCTCGAACAAGCCCTCTACGACGTACCGGAACAGAAGCAGGCTTGAAGCGTGATCAAGCCTGTAATCAAGAGAACCCAACGATGAATCTCAGCAGCACCATCAAGTCCATCCAGGACATCATGCGCAAGGACGACGGCGTCGACGGCGATGCCCAACGTCTCGGCCAGCTCACCTGGATGCTCTTCCTCAAGGTGTTCGATCAGCGTGAAGAAGAATGGGAGGATGACAACGCCGATTACCAATCACCGTTGCCGGCGCGTTATCGCTGGCGCAACTGGGCCAAATACCTGCCCGATGCCGAGGGCAAGAAAAAGCCACAAATCGCCGCTAGCGAGCTGATCAGCTTCGTCAACAGCAACCTGTTCCCGGCGCTTAAAGACCAGATCGACGCCGATCAAAGCCCCCAGCACAAGGTTATTCGCGAAGTCTTCCGCGACGCCAACAACTACATGAAATCCGGCCCGCAGATGTTGGCCGTGATCGAGAAGCTGGAAGACGCCATCAACTTCCACGACTTCAAAACCCGCGCCAGCCTGGGCGATGTCTACGAGCAAATGCTCAATGACTTGCGCGGCGCTGGCAACGCCGGCGAGTTCTACACCCCGCGCGCCATCACCGCCTTCATGGCCAACCGCGTCAACCCGCGCCTGGACAAGCGCGAAATCGTGATGGACCCGGCGTGCGGCACGGGCGGCTTCTTGACCGCCGCCATCGACCACTTGCGCAACCAGCTCACCACCAAATCCAGCGCCGACGACAAGCGCGCCATTGAAGAACTGATCCACGGCATCGAAAAGAAGCAACTGCCCCACCTTTTGTGCACCACCAATATGCTGCTGCACGGCATCGACGTGCCCAGCCAGATCGAGCACCGCAACACGCTGGGCATCGGCTGGAACGAATGGAGCGCCAACGACAAGGTCGAGTGCGTCATCACCAACCCGCCGTTTGGCGGCTACGAAGATGATGGTGTCGGCAGCGACTACCCGGCCGATCTGCGCACCCGCGAAACTGCCGACATGTTCATGGCGCTCATCATCAAGAAGCTGCTCAGAGAGAACGGCCGCGCCGCCGTGGTGCTGCCCGATGGCTTCTTATTTGGCGATGGCATCAAGGGCACGCTGAAAAAGCTGCTGCTGCGTGACTGCAAGCTGCACACCATCATCCGCCTGCCCAAGGGCGTGTTCGCCCCCTACACCACCATCAAAACCAATCTGCTGTTCTTCACCAAGGGCGCCACGGTGGACGATGGCATTGAGCGCTTCCACACCGACACCATCTGGTTCTACGAGCACCCCTACCCGGCGGGCTACAAGAGCTATTCCAAAACCAAGCCCATCCGCCTCGAAGAATTCAAACCCGAGCAGGACTGGTGGGGCGACGAAGCCAACGACTTTGCCGACCGCGTGGAAAACGAATTCGCCTGGAAGGTGGATTTCAAGACCAAACGCGAACAAGCCGAGGCCGCCGCGAAGCCCCACTGGCAACGCGCCGAAGACCTGAACAACCAGGCCGCCGCACTGGAAGGCGAAGCCGGCGACTTGCGCAAGAGCCTGGTCGGCACCACCGATGCCGCCTACCGCGAAAAGATCGACGCCCGGATTGCCGAGCTGCGCGCCAAGGCCGAACCCCTGCGCCTGCAAGCGCGCGATGCCCAGGCGGCGGGCGACCGCATCTACTGGCCGATCTTCAACCTCGACATCAAAAATCCCAACGCACCGGAAGAAGAAACCCACGACCCGGATGTGCTGCTGGAGAAATACAAAAAGCTGCTGGGCGAAATCGAGGAAACCGAAAACCAGCTCAAAAGCGAACTGGCCGCCGCACTGGCCCACCACTTCAGCCCGGAGGCCGAGGCATGAAGCCCGTGGCACCGGAGAGCGCCGCACCGCAATTGCTGGGCGACATCCGCCAACTGATCGAACAAAGCCGCGGCCAACTGGCCGCTGCCGTCAACAGTGCGCTCACGCTGCTTTATTGGCACATCGGCCACCGGATTCGCACCGAAGTGCTGGGCAGCGAACGCGCCACCTACGGCGAGCAGATTGTCTCCGCACTGTCGAGACAATTGGAAGCCGACTACGGGCGCGGCTTCTCCGCCAAGAATCTGCGCCACATGCTGCGGTTTGCCGAAGCCTTTCCTGATGCCGAAATTGTCTCGACACTGTCGAGACAATTGGCCTGGAGCCACTTTCTTGAACTGATCTACCTCAAGGATGCGCTGGCGCGAGAGTTTTACGCCCAGATGTGCACTCAGGAGCGGTGGAGCGTGCGATTGCTGCGCGAGCGAAAGGATTCAATGCTGTTCGAGCGCACCGCCTTGTCAAAGCAACCCGCGCAACTGCTGGCACAAGAGCTGGCCACCCTGCGCCAAACCGGCACCATCACCCCCGCGCTGCTGCTGAAAGACCCCTACGTACTGGACTTCCTTGGCCTGCAAGACCGCTATCTGGAAAAAGACCTGGAAGACGCCATCCTGCGCGAGCTGGAAAACTTCCTGCTGGAACTGGGCGCGGGTTTCACCTTCGTCGCTCGCCAAAAGCGCATCCAGATCGACAACGACGATTTCTACATCGACCTGCTGCTTTACAACCGCCGCCTGAAAAGGCTTGTGGCGATTGAGCTCAAGCTGGGTGACTTCAAGGCCGCCGACAAAGGCCAGATGGAGCTGTACCTGCGCTGGCTGGCCAAATACGAGCAGGAGCCGGGTGAAGCGCCACCCTTGGGCATCATCCTGTGCAGCGGCAAGAAACAGGAGCAAGTCGAACTGCTCGAACTGGACGCCAGCGGCATCCACGTTGCCGAATACCTCACCGAACTGCCGCCCAAGGACGTGCTGCAAGCCAAGCTCCATGAAGCCATCGCGCTATCACTCTCCAGGCTGGAAAACCGTAGCGACCGTCATTCCCGCGAAGGCGGGAATCCAGCACCCGATGCCCAGCAAGGCAACGCCAACAAGGGGCAGGCCTGATGGACGCGCGGAGGTTTTTGGCGGAGTTTGGGCATATTGCGAATGCGCCGGGTGGCGTCCAGCAACTCCGTGAAATGGTTTACCAGTTAGCAATTACAGGCGCATTGACGCCCCGCCTCGACACCGATGGTGATGCACGTCAACTACTGGCAGACATCACTACATTAAAGGAACGGTTGATCCTCGAAAAAAAGTACAAGCGCCTGCCAAAGCTGGAGAGCAAAGCGCTTGATATTCCGTCGCATATCGAGCTTCCCGCATCATGGTGTTGGACGCGCTTACTTGATATTGGCGTAATCAGCCCGAGAAACGACGCGCCAGATGAGGCCATTGCTTCCTTTATCCCAATGAGCGGGTTCTCTGAAAGCCACATGGGGGCACTGGCGCCGGAGGTGGAACAGTGGGGAAAGATTAAAAAAGGGTTCACCCACTTCCAAAACGGCGATGTCGTTGTTGCCAAGATCACGCCATGTTTTGAAAACGGTAAGGCCGCTGTTATTGAAGGACTTGAGCACGATATAGGCGCAGGCACGACCGAGCTTCACGTATTCCGGTCGATCCATACCGGCATATTGCCGGGGTATGTCTATCTGTTCTTGCGGTCGCCGTATTTCGCCGTTGAAGGAGAGAAAAACATGACCGGGACCGCAGGCCAGAAACGATTACCCACTGAATACTTCGCGACCCATGCTTTGCCACTACCACCATCCGCAGAACAATCCCGCATCGTCGCCAAAGTCGATGAGTTGATGGCCTTGTGCGACAAGCTGGAAGCGCAGCAACAGGCCCACCGCAAACTGCAAAACAACCTGCGCCAGTCCACCCTGCAAGCCGTCGCCAGCGCCACCAGCCCGCACGAACTGCAAACCACCTGGGCACGCCTGGCCGACAACTTCGGGCGGCTGTTTCATGCGCCGGAAGATGTCGTTGACATCGAACAGTGCGTTAAGCAGTTGGCACTCAAAGGGCTTCTTACCTTACGGATATCAAGCGAGTACGTTTCAGAAAAGCTAACTGAACTTGCCAATACATCGGTTGCAGCCGTACCTGAGTCTGAGATGGACTGGCTGATTCCTGGCTACTGGGTCTGGGCTAGATGCGCATGGTTGGGTGAAGCGCGTCTTGGCAAAATGCTTGATGCGTCGAAGAACAAAGGTGAATTCAGACCCTATTTGCGGAACGTAAATGTTCGATGGGGAAGGTTTGATTTATCCGATGTACTAAAGATGCGCATCGAAGAGCATGAGCTTTCGCGAGTCTCTGTGCGAAAAGGAGACTTAGTTATCTGCGAGGGAGGGGAACCTGGGCGTGCGGCAATCTGGGATTCAGACGAAGAATTCGTGATCCAGAAAGCCCTTCACCGCTTTCGTTGCAATGAATGGGCGCTTCCTGAATACATTTTGTTCTGCTTGGAACATGACTATTTTTCAGGGCGACTGTCTCGGTACTTCACGGGCGCGACGATCAAGCATCTCACGGGCAAAGCGCTTGCAGAATATCCGATCCCTCTGCCCCCGGTTGCAGAGCAAAAGCGAATCCTCGCGGCCGCCAAAAACCTTACCCGATTCATCGCAACCTTAAAGAACAGGCTGCTAGCAGGTAATCGCTGCGCGGAAACACTCGCTTCCACTGCCGTCGCCAACCTCACCGGCATCGCCTCAAAGCAAGAAGAGGAGGTCATTGCATGACCAATCCCACTCTGCGTTTTCAGGTCGACTCCCGATTGGCAACCTTGCTCAGTCAGGAATACGCATCATCCGAGAAGGCGTTGAAGGAGTTGGTCGATAACGCCTGGGACGCGGATGCTGAAAACGTGTCGGTCTCTTTGCCTGCCCCCATGAGCTACGCGCCCATCGTGATCGAGGACGACGGTTGCGGCATGACCGAGGAGGAATTGCGCCGGCATTACCTGTTCATTGCCACCGACCGCCGCTCGCGACGCGGCGAAAGAACCGCCAGCAAGAACCGGCTGATCAAGGGGCGCAAGGGCATCGGGAAATTCGCGGGTTTGATGGCGGCTTCCATCATGACATTGGAGACACGGGCGCGTGGTCGCCTGTGCGGCTTCACCCTACGCCTGGAAGACCTGGCTAGGGTCGAGGACATCGAGCAACTGGACATTGCCTTCCGGAGCGAGCCATGCGACGCGGAACAGCACGGCACTACGATTACCCTGACCGGCCTGCATCAGAAATTGGCGTATCCCGATGCCAACAGACTGCGCCAGGTGTTGCTGCAGGACTACGGTCGCCAGGACGATTTCCGCCTCACGGTGGATGGCAAACAGTTGGATGTGGATGACGTTTCCGGGCTTTTCAGCGAATCCGTGCGGACGCTTCCCGCCGTCGGTTCGGTCAAGTTGCGCTTCGCCATCAGCGACGGTAAGAACGGTTTGCGTCAGCCGGGCATTACCTTGCGCGTGGATGGCAAATCCGTCGGCAAGCCGCGATTTTTCGGTCTGGACGAGTTGGATGACTTCCCGCCCAAATTGCTGCGTAAGCTGTATGGCGAGGTAGATGCCGACGGTCTGCGCGACCACATCACGGCGGGCTGGGACGCGCCCGTGGAAAACAGCGAACTGCTGAAGGCCCTTGAGGCACATGTGCAGCCAATCCTGCGTGCGGCCTTCGAACAGCAATACCGACAGGAGATGCAGCTCGCTCAGGCGCGATTGCAAAAAGCCATCCAGGCGCGTCTGGCCGAGCTGCCTGAGCACAAGCGGCTTTTCGCCGAGCGGGCTATCAAGAAAATTCTCGACAAGTATTACGGCGAACCGGAAAGCAAGGTCGAGCCCATGGTGTTCGTACTGCTGGAGGCGCTGGAGCGTTCCGACTACCGGGCGCTGCTTGAACACATCGCGGACTCCCGACCACGCGACATCGCGGCGGTTGCCGATGGGCTGAACGATTTCGGTCTGGTGGAAATGGCCTGGCTGGTCGAGCAGGCGCGGGCACGTTGCATTGTTCTGGATCAACTTGAACGTCTGATCAAGGCGCCCGACACGTCGGAAGCCATCATGCACAAGGCGCTGGAACACCACTTGTGGGTATTTGGCCCGGAATACTCGCTGTTCAGTTCCAACATCACCCTACGAAGGCAAGTGGAGGAATTCCTGGGCAAGCAATATATCGGCGAGAAAGCCGACCAGCGGCCTGACCTGCTGCTGAACGAAAACCTGAACGGCGAGTATTTGCTGATCGAGTTCAAAAAGCCCGCGCATGCCCTGAACCACGATAACTACGTGCAGGGGATTACCTATCGCCATGATCTGGGCAAACACATCAGCGCACCGATCAAGGTGCTGCTGATTGGCGGCAAACGTTCACCGGATTTCCCCACAAATAACCGGGAGGCGGATGTGAACGCTATGGAATTTGTTCAATTGATCGCGACCGCGCGGAGGCAATTACAGTGGCTCTTGCGTGATGTAGGCAGGGTATTGGAATGAGCAAGAGCAAACCGCCGCAGTCCCCTAAGAAAAATGAGCTGTCCATCGTCCGCTCTTCGGCTGCCGAGTACCTGACCTTTGTCGCGGCCAGCGGACAAGGTGGCGTGGAGGCCATTTATGCGGATGAGAGCATCTGGCTGACCCAGAAGATGATGGGCGTGCTTTACGACGTGGAAACCCACACCATCAACTACCACTTGAGAAAGGTGTTTGCCGACAGCGAGCTGGAGGAAGCGGCAGTTATTCGAAAATTTCGAATAACTGCCGCTGATGGCAAGAATTACGACACCCAGCACTACAACCTGGCCGCCATCATCGCCGTAGGCTACAAGGTCAACTCCGAACGTGCCGTGCAGTTCCGCAAGTGGGCCACTCGCATCATCGAGGAGTTCACCATCAAGGCCTACGTGATGGATGACGAGCGCATCAAGGCCGGCGGCTCCATCCTCACCGAACAGTATTTTGAAGAGCAGTTGCAGCGTATCCGCGAGATTCGCCTCTCGGAGCGCAAGTTCTACCAAAAGATCACCGACATCTACGCCACGGCGATTGACTACGACATCACAGCACAGGCTACCAAACGCTTTTTCGCCACCGTCCAGAACAAGCTGCACTGGGCCATCCACGGGCAAACGGCGGCTGAGGTCATCTACCATCGAGCGGACGCCGAAAAGGCGAACATGGGCCTGAGCACATGGAAAGATGCACCGCTCGGCAAGATTCAGAAATTCGATGTGGTGGTTGCCAAGAACTACCTGACCGAGCACGAATTGGCCCAGCTGTCGCGCTTGGTGAACGCCTATCTGGATGTGGCCGAGGACATGGCGCAGCGCAAGATCCCTATGACCATGCAGGATTGGGAAACCCGATTGAACCGCTTCATCGAGGCGACAGACCGTGAAATTCTGCAAGACGCCGGCAAGGTCACGGCGGAAATCGCCAAGGCCCACGCCGAAAGCGAGTTCGAGAAATACCGCACCGTGCAGGACCGCCTGTACGAGAGTGATTTTGACAGGGTGGTCAAGCAGATCGCTGCCGAGGAAGACCCTGGCAACGGCGACGGGTAATTGTCCTTAAGGGAGGTGGGAATTACCAAGATACCGTTTGCAAACGTCATTGTAGGAGCGGCTTCAGCCGCGAAACTCAAAGACCCAAATACATCGCGGCTAAAGCCGCTCCTACGGTGGTGTTGGATAAATTGGTACGTTTGTATTTTCCTTTTCCCTACGCAGGGGTAACAGAGAGGGGATGGTTGCGGCTGCGTCTTGCCGGAGTTCATGGCGATCTCCGGGGCAAAGCCGGAGAGACTGCCCGAATCGCTCGGCAACCCGCGTCAATCACGGCTTTCAGCGTTTCACCCATTCATTTAACCGGATTGTAGTGATTGTCGATCACAATAAACGCATCCTGTCCCGGAGAATAACCGGAGCCAATCCATGACCAAGCACCATTCCCTCTCTCCCAACGGCACGGACGATGAGACAAGGAACGCCTCTGGCAACCTTGTTTTTGAGGGGATTCTCGGCCTGCGCCTGTCACGCCGAAACGTCTTCAAGGGGGGCTTTGCCCTCGCCGCCAGCCGTTTCTTCGGTGCCGGGCTGCTTGCCCCCATGGGCAACCCGGCGACGGCGGCCCCCCTCACTACGACGCAGGCCTTCACCCTGGGGTTTCCAGCGGTGGCCAAGCATACCGGCGATCTGCTGACGGTCCCCGGCGGCTATAGGGCGACCCTGCTCTATCGGGCCGGCGATCCCATCGACAACGATACCCCCGATTACGCCAATGACGGTTCCGATACCGCCGCCAGCTTTAACTTCCGTGCCGGTGACAACCATGACGGCATGCACTACTTCGGCCTGAACGGCACCGGTACGGCCCCGGATCGCGCCGATTCCAATCGCGGTCTGCTGTGCGTGAACCATGAGTACATCAATCAGTCCTTCCTCCACACCGCCGCCGAGGTGGGCGCGGGGCTTTCCGCCCGAGGACGGCTGGCCAGCGCCCAGATCGACAAGGAGGTAAATGCCCACGGGGTCTCCATCGTCGAGGTCGTGCGCGAGGGCGGCAGCTTCCGGGTCAACAGGGCCTCCCCCTTCAACCGCCGCATCACCGCGGCCACCCCGATAGCGCTCCACGGCCCGGCGCGGGGCGATGGGCTGATGGTCACCCGCTTCTCCCCGGACGGTACCCGGACGCGGGGCACCCTCAACAACTGTGCTAACGGCTACACCCCCTGGGGCACCTACCTCACCTGCGAGGAGAACTGGGCTGGTTACTTCAAGCGCACGGAGAGCGCCGCCCTGGGGGCCAAGGCCGCCGCCCAGAACCGCTACATGGGTGCCAAGGCCAGCAACGGCAATTACGGCTGGGCCAACCCGCCCCTGGATAGGGTTGATGAAACGGGACTCTACCACCGCGGGGATCTCACCCCCGGCGCCGGCGTCGGCGAGGACTACCGTAATGCCGCCAACACCCTGGGCTGGGTGGTCGAGATCGGACCCCTACCGCCCCGATTCGGTGCCGCGCAAGCGCACCGCCCTGGGCCGCTTCGGCCATGAGGGCGCCATGCCGGCCCAGGTCGTCCCCGGCCAGCCGCTGGTTTACTACATGGGGGACGACGCGCGTGGCGAGTACATCTACAAGTATGTCTCCACCCGCGTCTGGGACCCGGCTGATGCCGCCCAGGGCGGCCTGGCGATCGGCGACAAATACCTGGGCGACGGCAGACTCTACGCGGCCCGCTTCAATGCCGACGGCAGCGGCGCCTGGTCTGAGCTGAACATCGCCAACCCTGCCATCGCCGCCCGCCCAGCCTATGCCTTTGCCAATCAGGCCGACGTGCTGATCCATGCCCGCCTGGCCGCCGATGCCCTGGGCGCCACGCCGATGGACCGGCCCGAGTGGGCCGGCGTTCATCCCGTCACGGGTGAGATCTATATCACCCTCACCAACAACAGCCATCGCGGCAAGGAGGGCCGTCCCCTGGCCCCGGCCAACCCGCGTTATTACCAAGTTCACCAGCCACTGGCCCCTCAGCGGCCCCGACGCCACCGCCGCCCCGGATACCCTGAGCCGTCCCCGCTCCGCTACCGTCGTCATTACCCGGAACGACGGCGGGCCGGTGGGTAGCTGATCATGGTCCGTACTTTGGCGCTCGTAGTTGGTAGGGGCGCGGGTCCTTGAACGCGGTACGGATCAAAACGCTGGATTGGGCGGATGACGCCCTGGTACGCCAAGCTCGCGCCTTGATCGTGGCGGCCTTTGACGACGGGGGACGCTATGGCGAGGAGCGGATGGCGGCGGAAATCTGTCAACAGAGGGGTCCTTTCTACCGCCAGTTCTTCGTTGCCCAGCGAGAAGGAAGGCTGCTTGGCGTGGCGGGGATCAAGGGCGCGGACTGGGCCTCGGATACCCATATCCTCTATCTCTCGGCCGTTGCCAAAGAGTTCCGCAACCAGGGCATCGGCCGCGCCCTGGTCCAGACCCGTCTTGATTGGTTGCTGGCCAATAACAGCCGTGGCCGGATACTGGTTTCGACCGTCAAGCCCCGCCGCTTCAAAAAACTGGGATTCCGCGTCATCGACGGTTCACGCCAGGAAGGGCGCTGGCTGATGATGCGGTTGATACAGGTCGACTGATTATCTCAGAGGCGGGATCTCCAGCCCGACCTCGCGTCGCACGCGGCGGTAGACATCTTCCACCGCCAGATCCAAACCGACCGATTCCAGCCGCAGTCGCTCGCCGGCATAAAGGAACTCGGGGCTCCAGCCGTTGCGGCGGCGGAATAGCCGCAGGTGGGGGGTGTCCTGCGACACCACCAGATATTCCAGCAGACTGGGGATCTGGATGTAGTTGTCGAACTTCTCCCGCAAATCGGCCCGTTTGGTGGAGGGCGATAACACCTCGACGATCAGGACTGGGTTGTCCCGCACATAGGGATCGCCCCGATTCTCGCCGCAAGCCGCCATGATGTCGGGGTAGTAGACGAAGTGGCGGCTCCCCACGTCGATTCGCACCTTCATATCCGACTGCCAGACTCGGCAGTGGTCAGGTAAGGTACGGTGGATAGCTGCAAACAGCTCCCCGGCAACCGTATTGTGCAGCTCGCTGGACCCCACCATGGCATAGGGCTGCCCATCCACATATTCGCTACGCACGTCCACATCCCGCTCCCCGGCGAGATACTCCTCCAGGCTCAGATAGTCATAGGCTTTGGCGACGGACATGGTGGCCTCCTTGGGGGCAGAATCGGTGTGCATCAGACGCAGTGTAGCACCACAAAACCGCAAGATGGCCTGGCAAGGTTTACTCCGATCCACTTACGCGGTAATGCCCCAGCAAGGCATAACGGCCCGAGAGAAAGCTTATCTGGAGTTCATCGCCCCGGCGATCGGCGAGCTGTTGGAGATAGCCGGGCAGTTCGGAATCGGGGTGGACCTGGAACCAATCGAGCCAGGTGAGCAGCATGCCCCGGAACCAGCGGGGCATTGCTTCTTGATCGGCGAAATCGACGATGTGGATCATTCCGCCCGGCTTGAGCAGCCGCAGGGCCTGTTCCAGGGCGCCCCGCCAGCCGGGGATCATGGAGAGGACGTAGGAGAAGAGGATGTGGTCGAAGGGTTCATCCAGACCGAAGTCCCGGTAGATCACTTGATCCGCCAGTCCCTGGCGTAGTGGGATGTTGCCTCCGCCGATGTTCTTGCGGGCGGTGGCCAGCATGGTGCCGGAGGCGTCCAGTCCAAAGAGCTGGGCGCCGGGGTGGCGTCGAGCGAGGCCGAGGAGATTGCGCGCCGTGCCGCAGCCGATCTCCAGCAGGGTTTCGCCTTCTCTCAGCGGGATCTCGTCCAGCAGTCGGTCACGGCCCAGCAGGTAGTATTTCCGCGACAGGTCATACAGATACCGTTGGTAGCGGTAGTGCCGGTCCATTTGGGCCATGGCGTCCATGTCAGCCGGCCTTGCGGTAGAGGTGGAAGCCGCCGTAGATGGCGGATCGGTCCTGCTCGAAAAGTCCTTTCGAGGTCTCGGCCTCGTAGGTGAAACGGGCCAGCAACTCCGGCGGCAAGGCCGCCTCCAGGGGAGATTCGGCGGCGGCGGTGCGGAAGATGACCCGCGTCCCCGGTTTGCCGGCCCGCTCCACCTCGCGCCACAACTGACACAGCACCTCGTCGCTCATCCAATCCTGGGCATCGAGGAAGACGAAACGGTCATAGCTGTGGGGCGGCTGCTGGCACAGGAAGTCGATCATCGAGCCAAGCTGGGTATCGACCTTGCCCAACTGGCCGCGGATCAGGTCGTAGTTATCGGCGCGCAGGTAGGGCGGGATCGCCTGGCGCTTCACATGGTCGTAGCTGTGGCTGAACCCCTGCCAGGCGAAGTAGTTGTCCTGGATCGGAAACTGGCAGGCCAGCCGCTCGACGCGCTCGCGGTATTGGCCGATGAGGTCGCCCTGGGCCTTCATCGCCTTGTATTGCTGGGGCGGGATGCCGAGGCTGAAGACCGACACCGGCAGCTTGCCCAGGAACTTCACCAGCCGGTTATCGAAGAAAGGGGCGATGTGCCGCTGGAATACGGCCTTTTGCTCGTCCAGGGATTGGGCGCTCAACAGCCGCTCCGGGTGATAGTAGGTACGACGGGCGATGCCGTGCAGGAGGCGCATGAAGTAGCCGAAGCGCGAGTGGCGATAAAGTCCGTCGCGGAACATGTGCAACCGCTTGCGGCCGACCATGCTGCGGCCCTCCCAGAAGGCGTCCAGTTCCGGGTCGAGGTGGGGCCGGATATGGCGCTCGTAATGCTCCAGATTCCCGGCGCCATCGGCATAGCCGAAGAAGTCATAGAAGGCGGCCTGGTCCGGCAGGTGCCTCATGGCCGCCAGCTTCAGGCGGGTTAGCGAGAGATGGTAGGGATTCAGGTCGATGGCGGTGATGTGGGCCGGGGATGCCGTCAAATAATTGAGCACATTGCAGCCGCCGGAGGCGATGGTCAGCACCCGGCTCTCCGGGGTCAGCGCCAGGGCCTGCAAATCCACCGCCGGGTCTTCCCAGATCTGGTTGTAGATGAAGCTGTTGAACCAAAGGCTGAACAGGCGTTGCTGTATCCCCATCAGGCTGGTGGGGGCATGCTGATGGACCGCGTTGCGAAGCGCCTCGGAAATTGCCGACATGGGTGGCCCTCTGATCTGAATGGAATCGATCCGGCAGGCTAACGATTCGGCGTGACACTGATGTGACGGACTAAGGAACTGTCCGGAAATAACTTGTACATCTCGCATCTGATCTTCAGGCCATCTTTGGCCGGTCTTCAATAGATATCTTTTCGCGGCAGAGCCGCTCCCACGGCGGTGGGAGCGGCTCTGCCGCGAAAATAGGCGGTTTTGCTCAATCAGACCGACCAAATCTGACCTGAATCTGAGCGCGATATTGTCCAACTTATTTCCGGACAGATCCTAAGGGTCCCCGCCGGATGCCGCACCTCGTATAATCCCCCCATGGCCATGCAACCCGACCGAGACCGTCTCTACGCCCAGCCCCTGGAGCAGGTGACCGATTTCGTCTTCGACGCGAAGGTGGCCGAGGTCTTTCCCGACATGATCAACCGCTCTGTGCCGGGCTATGCCACCATCGTCCGCATGATCGGACTGCTGGCGGCAAGCCATGTGGGGGAGGGCGGGCGCTGCTACGACCTGGGCTGTTCCCTGGGGGCCTCGGCCCTGGCCATGGCGCGGGGGATCGAGGCGCCGGGCTGCCGCATCGTCGCGGTGGACAACTCCCCGGCCATGCTGGCGCGGGCCAGGACTGAACTGAATAAAGCCGACCCTTCGACTAGACTCAGGACAGGGCTGGCCACGCCCATCGATCTGGTCTGCGCCGACATCCGGGATGTGCGCATCCGCCGCGCCTCCCTGGTGGTGCTCAATTTCACCTTGCAGTTCATCCCCCCCGCCGGGCGCGCGGCCCTGTTGCAGGAGATCCACGACAACCTGCTGCCCGGCGGCATCCTGGTGTTGTCGGAGAAGATCGCCTTCGAGGACGCGGGGTTTCAGACCCTCTTCGCCGAGATGCACCATCAATTCAAGAAGGACCAGGGCTATAGCGACCTGGAGGTCAGCCAGAAGCGTCAGGCCCTGGAGCGGGTCCTGCTGCCCGAGACCCTGGCCTGCCACCGGGAGCGCCTGGAGCGCGTCGGTTTCCAGCGCCAGGCCCTCTGGTTCCAGTGCTTCAATTTCATGTCGCTGCTGGCGGTGCGCTGATGTACGGCCGGTTTCTGGAACAGGCCGCCGACACGGCCCTGGCACCCTTCGCCGAGGGGCTGGCCGGGCGGTCGCTCCGGGTCTGGAATGAGACGCCGCACGGCGAGCTGCCGCGCTGGCGGCGGGTGATCGAGGGGCTGCCCCGGCTGTCACAGGGGTCCGCCGTCTTGGATCGGGATCGGGTCGGGGTGGAGGGCGACGTTTCGACCGAGCTGGAACAGGCGATACGCCAGGGCCTGATGGAACTCCATCCCTGGCGCAAGGGACCCTTCCAGATTCACGGCGTCCAGGTCGATGCCGAGTGGCGTTCCGATCTCAAGTGGTCTCGCCTGGCGGCGCATATCGCCCCGTTGCGGGACCGCCTGGTGTTGGACGTGGGCTGCGGCAACGGCTATTACGCCTGGCGCATGCGCGGGGCCGGTGCCCGGCTGGTGGTCGGCATCGACCCGACGCAGTTGTTCATCCAGCAGTTCGAGGCCATCCGTCACTTCCTGGGCAATGCCCATCCCGTGCATCTCCTGCCCCTCGGGATCGAGGACCTGCCCGGCGGCATGGCGGTCTTCGATACGGTCTTCTCCATGGGGGTCTTCTACCACCGCCGTTCGCCCATGGACCATCTGCTGGAACTGCGCGGCCTGCTGCGGAGCGGCGGGCAACTGGTGCTGGAGACTCTGGTGATCGCGGGCGGGGAGGGGGAGGTCCTGGTCCCGGCCGGCCGCTACGCCAAGATGCGCAACGTCTGGTTCATCCCCACGCCCGCGACCCTGGTGGCCTGGCTGGTGCGGGAGGGGTTCCGCGCTCCCCGTGTGGTGGAGGTCACTCCCACGACGCCCCAGGAACAGCGCGCGACCGATTGGATGCGGTTCGAATCCCTCGCCGACTATCTCGATCCGGGCGACCCCGGCCGCACCGTCGAGGGCCATCCGGCCCCGGCGCGGGCCTTGATCCTGGCCGAGGCGCCCTGAGTCCGCCGTGGCCCCCCCTTCGACCAGACTCAGGACAGGGCGCATCCAGGAACTGGATTACCCCGAGGACTCCGCCGATCTGTTCGAGGCAGTCGCCGACGAGCCCTGGGCCATCTTCCTCGACAGCGGCCGGGGGCTGGGGCGTTATGACATCATCGCAGCCCGACCCATCGAGACCCTGACCACTTGGGGTGACCGGACACTGATTGAGGGGCCGAACGGGATCTCCTCTTCAACGAAGGACCCCTTCGAGCTGTTGCGCCAGACCTTGGCCTGTCATGTCTGCGAGGGAGAAACCGGCTGGCCCTTCGCCGGCGGCGCCCTGGGCTACTTCGGCTACGACCTGGCCCGGCGCATCGAACGGCTCCCGGACCGGCACGGCGCCGCCGGTCCCTTCCCCGACATGGCCTTCGGCATCTATCCCTGGGCATTGGTGGTGGATCACGCGGAGCGCCGGGCCGCCCTGCTGGCGCGGGACGGGCTGATCGGCGCGTCCCAGTGGCGGGGGCTGATCGAACGCTTTACCCTGCCCCGGCCCTCGAAACCGAGGCCGCCACTCAGGACAACCGAGGATTTAGCCATCGCCCCCGGCCGCGATGGCTACGGCGCGGCCTTCCGCGCCATTCAAGGCTATATCCACGACGGCCACTGTTATCAGATCAACTTCGCCCGCCGCTTCCAGGCCCCGGCCGAGGGGGACCCCTGGGCCGGCTACCGGCAACTGCGGGTCCTCTCACCGGCGCCCTACGGGGCCTTCTTCCGTTCGCCCCAGGGCTGCCTGCTGTCGGTCTCGCCCGAACGCTTCCTGACCCTGAAAGACGACCGGGTGACCACCAGCCCCATCAAGGGGACCCGGCCCCGCCATGCCGATCCCGTCCGGGACGCCGCCCTGGCCGAGGAGTTGCGCCACAGCGCCAAGGACCGGGCCGAGAACCTGATGATCGTCGATCTGCTGCGCAACGACCTGGGACGCTGCTGCCGGCCGGGCTCCATCCGCGTGGAGGACCTCTTCCGGGTCGATTCCTACGCCACCGTGCATCACCTGGTCAGCGATATCAGCGGGCATTTGCGGGCAGGAGAGGACGCATTGAGCCTGATGCGCCACTGCTTCCCCGGCGGCTCGGTCACCGGCGCGCCCAAGTTGCGGGCCATGGCCATCATCGAGGAACTGGAACCGGCGCGGCGCGGCCCCTACTGCGGCAGCCTGGCCTACATCGGCTTCGACGGCGCCATGGACTCCAACATCCTGATCCGCACCCTGACCCACAGTGAGGGGCGGATCGGCTTCTGGGCCGGCGGCGGCATCGTCGCCGACTCGACGGAACAGGCAGAATTCGAGGAGACGGAACAGAAGGCCCTGGCCCTGCGAATTACGGTCAATTAGGTCAATTACGGTGACACTTTACTAATTAAGTGTATTTAGTAAAGTGTCACCGTAATTGTAATTATAATTCACCGGCATCGCCGCATCCAAAAACTCCCTGCGGGATGCCGGGCAGGATCGTAGCCGGGGAAGTGGGCGGTGAGGCGTTCGGGCCGCTGCTGCCAGAGGCTGCCGGGGGACCAGAGGATCTCGAAGTCCCGGTTGCAGGCGAGGAAGGCCTGGAGCAGGTACTGCTCGGTCCAGAAGATCTTGCGCCCCTTCACCCAGTCTTTGGGGTAGTGGTAGGGCAGGAAGATGTCGTGGATGTGGATGTGGACGCCTTCCTTCAGACGGGGCAGGATCTCCAGGATCTCGTAGAGGACATCGCTGCCGATCTTGACGCTGTGGCTGGAGTCGATGAAGAGGATGTCGTTCTCACCGAGGGTCTCGAAGAGGGCAGGGGGGAGGTCCTCCACCTTTTCCTCGATCAGGGTCCCCTTTTCCCGCAGGGCCTTGCGGACGGCGTCGCTGGGGTAGGGTTCGATGGCGGTGAATTCGCCCTCCCTGGAGGCGTCCTCCCGGTTGCGTTGCAGGGCACGGAGGGAGAGGAGGGTGGAGGCGCCGGAGCCGATCTCGATCATCCGCCGAGGCTTCAGCTTGCGGATCAGGGAGTAGAGCATGGCCCCGTCGATGCCCGCGAAGGCGGATACCGGGTCTTCCGCGCCGATTTTCTGGTATTCCCTGAGATAGGTCCCTGCAATCTCATCCAGCAAGTTGACCTGGGCCTTGATGTTCTGGTCGATTCCGGCCATCTCGGACGGCCGTTCCCAGAGGCTGTCGGGCAGTCGCGACGTATCCGGGATGGGATCGTAGAAGTGATTCGGCACCACATGCCAGCCCTTGCTCTGGAAGAGATCGAAGAACTCGATGTCGATCAGCAGCCCCCTGGGGAGCCGGGAGATGCCCAGGGCAATCAGCTTCCGCAGCAGTTTTTTCATAACCCTTTCCCCTCCAGGAATAATTGGTCTGCCATAGGTTACAATCTCTTCATGCGATGTTGCCATGACCTCCACACCCATTCGACTGCCTCCGATGGCTCCCTGCCCCCCAGTGAACTGGTGCGCAAGGCTGCCTCGGCGGGTATCGCCGCTCTGGCCCTGACCGATCACGATACGGTCGAGGGGCTGGCCGAGGCCGCCAGGGCGGCGGCCGGTGCCGGCATCTCTCTCATCAATGGCATCGAGATCTCGGTGACCTGGAACAGGCAGACGGTCCATCTCGTCGGCCTGGGCATAGATCCGGATCATCCCGGCCTGCTGCTCGGACTGCGTGGTCTGCGTGACTACCGCGACTGGCGCGCGGAGGAGATCGGTAACCGGCTGCACAAGGCCGGGATTCCGGGGGCGCTGGAGGGGGCGCGCCGTTTCGCTGGCACCGGCCTGGTCAGCCGCACCCATTTTGCCTATTTTCTGGCGGAGAGCGGCCGGGCAAAGAGCCTTCAGGATGTCTTCAAACGCTATCTGGTCAGGAACAAACCCGGCCATGTCCCCGGTGAATGGGCCAGCTTGGCGGAGGCGGTGGGCTGGATTCTGGACGCAGGCGGCCAGGCGGTGGTGGCCCATCCCGCCCGCTACGACATGACCGCGACCAAACTACGCAGTATGCTCGGCGAGTTCAAGGAGCTGGGCGGGGAGGGGATCGAGGTGGTCTCCGGCAGCCACACCCCGGACGATTGCCAGGTCATGGCCCGGCTTGCGGGCAGTCTGAAGTTTCTCGCCTCGGCCGGTTCCGATTATCATGGCCCGAACAATTTCCGCATCGAACTGGGACGTCTGCCCAGCCTGCCGGCAAGCTGCACCCCGATCTGGCACGATTGGCCGAATCGCCGTGCGGCTTGATCCGGTTTTGTCAGGTTATTTTGTAGGTTGGGTTAGGCGCGCATTGCCGGCAAGGTTTCATTTTGCCAATGAGGTCGATGCGCGCCCTAACCCAACAGGGGCCGGTAAGCCTGTTGGGTTAGGGCGTGCGCCGACCGTACCGGAACTCTCAACGGCGCAGAATTTGCGCGCCCAACCCAACCTACCCGGAATTACCTGAATTTTTGCTATGGCCCAATTCTTCCAGATCCACCCGGAGCACCCCCAGCCGCGTCTTATCCGGCAGGCGGTCGAGGTCATCGCCGGCGGCGGCCTGCTGATCTATCCCACCGACTCCAGCTATGCCCTGGGTTGCCAGATCGGCAACAAAGAGGCCATGGAGCGTATCCGCCGCATCCGCCGGGTGGATGAGAAGCACCACTTCACCCTGGTGTGCCGCGATCTCTCGGAGATCACGACCTACGCCAAGATCAGCAACCCCCAGTTCCGGCTCCTGAAGAGCCTGACGCCTGGCCCCTACACCTTCATCTGCCAGGCGACCAAGCAGGTGCCCAAGCGGCTGATGCACGTCAAGCGCAAGACCATTGGTATCCGCGTCCCCGATAACCGCATCGCCCAGGCCCTGTTGGCAGAGTTGAACGAGCCGATCATGAGCTCGACCCTGATCCTGCCCGAGGACGAATACCCCCTGTCCGATCCCTACGACATGAAGGACCTGCTCAGCCACGCGGTCGATCTGATCATCGATGGCGGCTATTGCGGCCTGGAGCCTACCACGGTGATCGATATCGAGGACGAGGATCAGGCCCCCATCGTGGCGCGCCAGGGCAAGGGGGATGTGAGTTTTCTGGAGCAAGACCTGTGAACCCGAATCCTTCAATTTATCTCGCGCCAAGGCGCAAAGACGCGAAGGTGACGAGAGGGTATACAACCTCCTGTTTTCACCCGGAGGTTAGTGGCGAATGGCCAGAAGCCTCTGAATTCCTGGGCGTTCTTGGCGCCTTTGCGCCTTTGCGCGAGACAAAGAGGTTGTTAGCGTGAACGAACTTACGATGTTGCAACAAGCCAGCATCCTCGCCCTGCCGCTGCTGTTCGCCATCACCCTGCACGAGGCGGCCCACGGCTGGGCGGCGGCGAAACTGGGCGACAATACCGCCCTGATGCTGGGCCGGGTCAGCCTCAATCCCCTGCGCCACATCGACCCTGTTGGTACGGTGCTGCTGCCCCTGCTGATGTATTTCACCACCGGTTTCATCTTCGGCTGGGCCAAACCAGTCCCGGTGAATTGGAACAGACTGGGCAACCCACGCCGGGACAGTGCACTGGTGGCCCTGGCCGGCCCCGGCGCCAATCTGCTGATGATGATGCTTTGGGGCCTGACCGCCCGCTTCGCCCTCCATCTCCACAATCTGGGCGGCTGGGACTGGGTCTCCATGCCGCTGATCTACATGGGCGGTTTCGGCCTGATGATCAATGCCGTGCTCATGGTGCTCAATCTCTTCCCCCTGCCGCCCCTGGACGGCGGGCGGGTACTGGTCTCCCTGTTGCCCCCGCCGATCGCTTACCGGGTGGCCGCCATCGAGCCCTACGGGCTGATGGTCCTGATCCTGTTGCTGGTGACCGGCGTCCTCTGGCGCCTGGTCGGTCCCTTCATCGACGGCAGTCAGCAATTGGTTGCCGCCCTGTTGCAATTCCTGTTTTAACGAGGAGTCCATTTTGTCATCCGCCGCCAATGCCCGCGTCCTCTCCGGCATGCGCCCCACCGGCCGTCTCCATCTGGGTCACTACCATGGGGTGTTGAAGAACTGGGTCGAGCTCCAGCACGAGTATGAGTGCTTCTTCTTTGTCGCCGACTGGCATGCCCTGACCACCCACTATGAAGATCCCTCCCTCATCCCCCAGGCGGTTCATGAGATGGTGATCGATTGGCTGGCGGCAGGGGTCGATCCTGCCTCGGCGCGGATCTTCATCCAATCCCAGGTGCCGGAGCATGCCGAGTTCCATCTGCTGCTCTCCATGATTACGCCATTGGGCTGGCTGGAGCGGGTGCCCAGCTACAAGGACCAGCAGGAGAAGTTGAAGGAACGGGACCTCTCCACCTACGGCTTCCTCGGTTACCCTTTATTGCAGAGCGCCGATATCCTCATCTACAAGGCCAGCCTGGTCCCCGTGGGCGAGGACCAGGTCGCCCATGTGGAGCTGACCCGTGAGGTCGCCCGCCGCTTCAATCACCTCTTCGGCCGCGAGGTCGGCTTCGAGGGGCGGGCGGAGGAGGCCATGAAGAAGATGGGCAAGAAGAACGCCAAGCTCTATGAGGGTTACCGCAAGGCCTACCAGGAGCAGGGGGATATGGGGGCGCTGGAGGCTGCCCGCGCCCTGCTTGAGGGCCAACAGAACATCACCCTGGGCGACCGCGAACGATTGTTCGGCTACCTGGAGGGCGGCGGCCTGATCATCCTGCCCGAACCCCGGCCCCTGCTGACCAAGGCGGCCAAGATGCCGGGCCTGGACGGGCAGAAGATGTCCAAGTCCTACAACAACTGCATCTCCCTGCGCGAGACCCCGGACGAGGTGGAGCGCAAGCTGCGCACCATGCCCACCGATACCAACCGGGTGCGCCGCACCGATCCGGGCGATCCCGGCCGCTGCCCCGTCTGGCAGTTCCACGAGGTCTATTCCGACGTTCAGGTCAAGGCCTGGGTCCGTGAGGGCTGTATCACCGCCGGCATCGGCTGCATCGAGTGCAAGCGGCCGGTGATCGACGCTGTGCTCCAGGAACTCAAGCCGATCCAGGAACGCGCCGCCGAATACGAGGCCCAGCCGGAGCTGGTACGCAACCTCATCAACGAAGGCTGCGAGGCGGCACGGGATGCAGCACGGGAGACCATGGCCGAGGTCCGGCGCGTCATGTCGCTGGAATACAAGGTTTGAGGCTTGAGACTTTAGGCTTGAGGGGTGGAGGAACACACCTTCTTTTTCTCAAGCCTTCTTCCTCAAGCCTAGAGCTTCAAGCCTCAAGCCTCCAATGACCGAAGAACACCACCACCCGACCCAAGAGGAGATGCCCTTTGCCCTGGTGCAGGGCGTCCCCTGGGTCAGGGTGCCCAAGGATCTCTACATCCCGCCGGATGCCCTGGAGGTCTTTCTCGACGCCTTCGAGGGACCGCTCGACCTGCTGCTCTATCTCATTCGACGCCAGAACCTGGACATTCTCGACATCCCCATCGCCGAGGTGACGGTCCAGTACATCCGGTATGTGGAGCTGATGCGGGAGATGAACCTGGAGCTGGCGGCAGAGTATCTGGTGATGGCCGCCATGCTGGCGGAGATCAAGTCGCGCATGCTGTTGCCACGCCCCCCGCTCGATGAGGGTGAGGAGGACGAGGACCCGCGTGCCGAACTGATCCGGCGGCTGCAAGAGTACGAACGTTACAAACAGGCATCGCTGGATCTGGACGCCTTGCCCAGGGTCGGCCGCGATCTCTTTCCCGTTGCCGTCGAGGCGCCCCACACCGAGACCCCGAAACGCCATCCCGAGGTGAGCCTGAAGGAACTGATGCTCGCCTTCGCCGCCGTGCTTCGCCGGGTCGATATGTACAGCCATCATCAGGTGGAGAAGGAGCCCCTCTCCCTGCGCGAACGCATGTCACTGGTGCTGGAGAGGGTCATGGACCGGGGCTTTGTCGAGTTCGTCCACCTGTTTGATCTGGAGGAGGGCCGCATGGGCGTGGTGATCACCTTCATGGCCCTGCTGGAACTCCTGAAACAGAGCCTGCTGGAGTTGGTGCAGACAGAGGATTTCGGCCCCATCCATGTGCGGGGCATTGAGGGGGATGCTGGCCTGTACGAGGAGGTGCCCGAAGATGTCTGAGCCCAGCCTGAAACTGATTCTCGAAGCCCTGCTGATGGCGGCTGGCCGTGCCGTGCCCCTGGATGAGATGCTGGAGCTGTTCGACAATCTCACCCGGCCCGACCGAATGCAACTGCGCGAGGCCCTGGATGAACTGCGCCGCGACTATGCGGGGCGCGCCATCGAGCTGGCCGAGACCGGCGGCGGTTTCCGCATCCAGGTGCGCGAGGGCTTTTCACAACAGGTCTCCCGCCTTTGGGAGGAGAAACCGCCCCGTTATTCGCGTGCCCTGCTGGAAACCCTGGCCATCATCGCCTATCGCCAGCCCATCACCCGCGGCGAGATCGAAGAGATTCGCGGCGTCGCCGTCAGCAGCAACATCATCAAGACCCTCTCCGACCGGGAATGGATTCGCGTCGTCGGCCACCGCGACGTGCCCGGCCGGCCTGCGCTGCTCGCCACCAGCCGCCGCTTCCTCGACCACTTCAACCTGCAGGGCCTCGACGCCCTGCCGACCCTGGCCGAGATCCGTGAGCTGGAATCCATTAACCGCGAGTTGGAGCTGGAATACCCGGAGCAGCCCGACCCGTCTCGGGCAGCCAACACCGCCCAGTGTGATCTGGGGCTGGAAGAGGTGGTGCTGGGATTTGATGCCTAAGAGGCTTGGGGCTTGGGGCCTCACCCCTCCTAGAGCCTAGAGCCTAAAGCCTGCGGCATCTGCCCCCCCTGAGGTGGAGCTGAATGGCAGCCGTTTGTTATCCCGGCAGACGCAGGAAGTTGTCCCGGTAGTGGATCAGTTCGCCGATGGAGTCTTTGATGTCGTCCAGGGCCAGGTGCTTGGACTCCTTCTTGAAGCCGTCGTACACCTTCGGCGCCCAGCGCTGGGCCAGTTCCTTGAGAGTGCTGACATCCAGGTTGCGGTAGTGAAAATAGGCCTCCAGCTCCGGCATGAGCCGCGCCAGGAAGCGGCGATCCTGGCAGATGCTGTTGCCGCACATGGGCGAGCTGTCCTTGGGGACGTAGCCTTGCAGGAAAGCCAGGGTCTCCCGCTCCGCCCTGGCGGTGTCGTAGCCGCTGGCGCGGACCCGTCCGGTCAGGCCGGATTGGCCGTGCTGCTTGGTGTTCCACTCGTCCATGGCGCTCAGGATCGCATCCGGCTGGCGGATGGCGATCACCGGCCCCTCGGCCAGGATGTTCAGGCGGTTGTCTGTCACTACTGTGGCGATCTCGATAATGCAATCGTTCTGGGGATCCAGACCGGTCATTTCCAGATCGATCCAGATCAGATTTTCTTTATTGTCCTGCGCCATAGTCCGACTCCCCCATGATTGACCGGGGGATTCTAGCAGAGGCCCGGTCATCGCTGTATCCTTGCTGCATGGTAATGTTTTCGAGGACCCTGAGATGATACGAACCGCAGCCCTGGCGCTGACCTTATTGATCCTGGCGCCGTCCCTGGGGGCGGCCGAGCCGGAGAAGGGCAAGGCCCTCCACGACAAACACTGTCTGCAATGCCACGGTGGCGAGGTGATGACCCGCCCAGACCGGCGGGTGCAGGACAGGGGACAACTACGAAATCAGGTCAGTCGTTGCGAACAGAACCTCAACCTGCGCTGGTTCGAGGACGATATCGATAATGTTACCGAACTCCTGAATCGCGACTTCTACCACTTCCCATGACCAAACGGCGGCTGACCCGGCAGCAGCGCGAACGCATCGCCCATATCCAGCAGGGTCGCCGGGAAAAGGCCGCGGAAGAAGCCGAAACAGCCCTCGCCAGCGCGACGAAGGAACATCACTTGGGACGGGTCATCACCCGCCATGGCCGGAATCTGCTGGTGGAGGATAATGAGGGGCGCCTCCACCATTGCCTCTTTCGCCAGAACATTGGCCATCTGGTCTGCGGCGATGAGGTTGTCTGGCAACCGGCCGACGGGGTCAGGGGCGTTGTCACCGCCCTGCGGGAGCGAAGCTCCATCCTCGTCCGCCCCAACTACAGCGGCCATGAGAAACCCCTGGCAGCCAACATCAGCCGGATGATCATCCTGCTGGCACCGGAACCTCCACCCCTGCGTTATCTGCTGGACCAGTACCTGATCACGGCGGAGAACCTGGGCATCGAG
>JAHJDE010000114.1 GCA_018812525.1 Gammaproteobacteria bacterium | reverse complement strand
GAATTTTCCCCCCCCCCCCCCCCCCGCGTCAACGCCTTTTTGGATGGCGCATGAAAATAAAGTCAATTGAAACAATTGACTGGCAAGGAGCTGTCGAGGACTGGGACAAAGAAGCCCCGCAGAATGAGTGGATTAGGTGCGGTTGTTGGGATCGCTTGAGAGGTTGGGGCGTTGCACGGGGAGTGGACCATAAGCCCGTAGGGTGCCGGTGAGGCACGAACCGCATCAATCGAGGAGGCAGCTCATGCAAACGATGCGGTTCGCTATCGCTCACCACATCCTACGGCCCTGGCCCCGCACCTGCTCCTGCTCGACGATGGTCGGGGCCTGAACCTGGGGCGCGTCATCCGCGTCAGCATCAATTCTCCCTTCAGTCCCCCCGAGGCCGACATCCTCTACCAGGAGTCTTTCCTCATGGAACGGCTGCTGACCCGCGAATCCCGCCTGAGCAAGGAGTCTATCGCCGCGCGCTCCAAGGCGATCCTGGGGCGGATACTGGGCAAACGGGCCGATCTGGCTGGCCCCGAATGACCCTGAATTCCTGGTTTTTGGGATGACTATTGGCTCCCGAGCCGACGGAAGGCCCGCCAAAGCATCAAGTCGTAGGCGATCTTCATCAGCCCGCAAGAGACCAGGGGCGCCGCCAGCCAGCCGGCGGTGAACATCGCGCCGCCCAGGGTGGGACCGGCCGCCGAGGCCAGGCTGCGAGGCACCGCCGTGAAGCTGGCCGCCGCTGCCCGTTCCGGCGGGGTCACCACCGCCATCACGAAGGCCGACCGGGTCGGCACGTCCATCTGCGACAGCAGGGCGCGCAGGAGCAGCAGGCCCAGGGCCAGCGGCAGACCGGGGGCCAGCGCGGCCAGGATGAGAAAGATGTTGGCCGGGATGTGGGTGAATACCATGGTGTTCAGGAGCCCGATCCGTTTCGCCACCCAGGGCGCCGCCAGTTGCGAGAAGGCGGTCAAGAGCCCGGCCCAGAAGAAGAAATGGCCGGCGGCCGCGAGCGACAGATCAAAGCGCTGGAACAGCCACAAGGCCAATAGCGAGTTGACCACCAGGCCCCCTGCGAAGGCATCCAGGGAAAGAGCGCCGCCAGCCGGATGACGATGCCACGGGAGACGCCCAGGGGTTCCGGCGGCGCCGGGCGCAGGTGCGGCGGGGGCTCGGGGATGCGGCGATAGAGCAGCCAGACCAGGAGTCCCGCCCCGCCGTAGAGGGCAAACATGCCGCGCAGGGCGGTCAAGCGGTCCAGACCCATCCCGGCGATCCAGTCCGGCGCGGCGGCGGCCAGCCCGCCCAAGGCCGCGAACAGGGCGCCGGTGAGGCTGTAGCGGGCGAACAGCGCGGTACGGCTGTCGCCCTGGGCCGCCTCGGCCAGCCGGGCATGCTCCAGGGGCAGGAAAACACTCACATCGCCCGAACTGGGATTCAGGGTGCCGGCGAAGGCCACCAGCAACAGCGGCCAAAAGCCGGTCAGGCCGGCGAAGGCCAGGCCCGTCCCCGCCATCAACAGGGCCGCGCCGAGCAAGAGGCTGCGATGGTGGAAACCATGGCCCCAGGTCCCCACGGCCAGGGTGGCCAGGGCCGAGCCCAGCAGAGTGGCCGTGCTCAGGAGGCCAACCTCCCAGGTGCCGAGGCCCAGGGCCAGCAGGTAGGCCGGCAGCAGCACGGCCACATAGCCGTCGCAGAAGGCGCGCAAGGCGCGCCCGAAGAGCAGCAGGCGTGCCTCCGGCGCGGTGCCGGGGGGCAGGATCATTTCCCGATCCCGAGCAGACGGCCGATCTTCTTTAACGGCGTATCCCCGCACCAGGCATAGAGCGCGTCGTAGATCACCATGCCCTGTCTCAGCATCTCATGGTCGTCCGTGAAATTGAGCGACAGGCCCTTGGAAATGGCCAGCAGCCCCGCCGCCTCCTTCGCCAGATGGGGCGCGCCGCAATCCGCCCCGCGCACGATCAGGGCCAGCTTGAGCAGGGCCGGATCGTCCAGGCCATGCCGATCGATGAAGGCATCGAAGCTGCACTTGTCGCCATGGTGGCCATATTCCACGCCCGGCACGTCATAGGGCGTGGCGCCGGTCTCGGCCGCGACCCGCATCACCTCGCCGGCCGGCACATAGAGGAACTCCGGCGCCTCGTCGATGAACCGGCTGATCAGCCAGGGGCAGGCGATGCGGTCGATCTTGGGGCGTTCGCGCGTGACCCATTTCATGCCCCGGCTCCCATGGTCAGGGTATAAGCCAGCCCCACCAGGGCACAGGCCCCGATGACCTTCATGATGTCCACCTTGTATTTCCACAGGGCGAGGAAGCTGGCCAGGGCGACGACCACCGGCAGCCATTCGAAGGGACCGGCGAAGGGGACGCTCTCGCTGGCCTGGGGCCAGAAGGTATGCCAGGCGAAGAAGACCGCCAGGTTGAGGATCACGCCGACCACGGCGGCGGTGATGCCGGTCAGGGGCGCGGTGTATTTCAGCTCGCCCCGTGTCGCTTCCACCAGGGGCCCGCCGGCCAGGATGAAGAAGAAGGAGGGCAGGAAGGTGAAGAAGGTGGCCACCGTGGCACCGGCGATGCCCGCCGCGATGGGGTCGGCGAAGACCTGCTTGGCCACCCCGCCCATGTAACCCACCCAGGTCACCACCATGATGAGCGGTCCCGGCGTGGTCTCGCCCAGGGCCAGTCCGTCCATCATCTGGGCGCCGCTCAGCCAATGGAACTGCTCCACCGCGCCCTGATAGACATAGGGCAGCACCGCGTAGGCCCCGCCGATGGTGAGGAAGGCGGCCTGGGTGAAGAAGGTGCCCATGTCGGCCAGGGTCTGCTGGCCGCCGATAGCGAGCATGACAAGGCCCCAGAGCAGGCTGAAGGCAGCCGTCTTGAGGATAAGGCGGCTCCAGGAGAAGAGGGCATGGGGCGGCGGCGGGGTATCGTCATCGATCAGGGCCGGACCGTACTGCTTATGGCTCTCCCCATGACCTGCACCGCCCTTGAACTTGGCCGGGGCCAATTTGCCGCCCAACGCGCCCAGGATGGCCGCCGCCAGGACGATCCAGGGGAAATCGATCTTGAAGTAGAAGATGCCGATGAAGGCCAGGGCCGCGATGCCGAACAGCAGCTCGTTCTTGATCGCTTTGGAACCGATGCGCCAAGCGGCGAAGAGGACCACCGCCACCACGGCGGGTTTGATGCCATAGAAGATCCCGGCCACCAGCGGCACGTCGCCGAAGGCGAGATAGACCGCCGCCAAGGCCGAGAGCAGCACAAAGGCGGGCAGGAAGAAGAGCACCCCGGCGACGATGGCGCCGGGGATGCCGTGCATCAGCCAGGCGATGTAGATGGCGAGCTGGATGGCCTCCGGCCCCGGCAGCAGCATGCAGTAGTTGAGGGCGTGGAGGAAACGGTGCTCGGAGATCCAGCGCCGTTTCTCCACCAGCTCCTGGTGCATCATGGCGATCTGCCCGGCGGGGCCACCAAAGCTGATGAAACCGAGTTTGAGCCAATAAATCAGGGCCTGGGCCAGGCTGGGGTGTGCGGGGCGTAGTCTGTCGGTCATGGGTTTTCCTTGAACGAGGCGTAGAGGAAATCGAAGGCGCCGGAGGCCGCCGCCAGAAGTGGGTCGTCGTCGGCGATGGAGGCGCGCATGCCGGCGAGCAGGGCCTCCAGGCCCGGCGCCTCGGGGGCCGGCAGGCCGCCCACATCGAGGTAATGGACGATGCGGGCGATGCGGGCCAGGACCGGATCGGTCTCCAGGCCGAAGCTGGCCAGCAGGGTCTCGAAGGTCACCCGTTCCCCGATGTGGCTGAAGGCGGCGCCGTCGAAATCGAAGCCCAGCGCCTCTTCCGGGCAATCGGCAGGATTTTCCAGCCAAAGAAAGCGGGCGTCAGTATCGATGAAGCGGCGGATCAGCCAGGCCGAGGCCAGGCGGTCCACCCAGGGCCGGTGGCGTGTGGCCCAGAGACGGTCCCGGTAGGCAGCCGGGTCGCGGCGCTCGATGATCGCGTTGCCGGACGTGGGTTCTCCCGGCGAGAGGCAGGCGCGGATGGCCGCTTCCAGGTCATCGAGCAGGGCGCCGGTCTGGGCCTGGGCCGGGCCGGGAAAGAAGTCGATGGCCCGGATGGCCTCGAACCCCTTGCGTAGCTTGCGCGCCAGCCGGGCCAGATCGCCGGCGGCGGCCTTGTCGAGATCGCCCCGGCATTGGGCGATATCGCCGGACAGTTGGTGATAATCGGCGGTTCGGTCGAAGAGAACGGCGAAGTCCCCGCCCTGGGACTCCAGCAGATAGGGGGTGCCACCGGAGCCGGCCACATCCTCGGCAATGGCGGCGAGCCGCTCCCGCCGCCCCTCGCCAGTGGGCAGCAGATAGACCCCGTCCCGCAGCACCGCCGCGCCGGCGGCCTTGAGGGCGCGCCAGGCCCGCATGCGCGCGGTCGCGTTCTCCGTGGGAAGGCTGAGGATGAGGAGTAGCCAGTTATTCATAAGTAGATGTTACTACTCATAATGTCTCATACGCTACAGATTTATCTGGTCAGCGCTTTGATCACATAAATGTCGTAGCGGGTGGTCTTGCCTTCGAGCGAGAAGCTGGGCCTTGGCCCGGTCAGGGCCTCGGCCAGCCGGGGGCGCTTGACCACGACCCTTTGCCGCGCATGGGTAAGGGCGATTCGCAGCAACTCGGCGGCATCCCCGTCCTCGCCCACCAGTTCGCGAAACAGCCGCATCTCCTTCTTCACCAGGGCGCTCTTGGTCCGGTGGGGGTACATGGGATCGAGGTAGATCAGGTCCGCCGGCTCCCTGGCCGTCTCGTCGGGCAGCAGCCGGGCGGCATCGCCGGGGATCAGGCGCATGCGCTCTCGGACCCAGCCGCCGATCGCGGGGTCCCTTCCGGCCCGTTCCAGACCATCCCACAGCAGGGCGGCAATGATCGGAGAACGTTCCATCAGCCGGACATGACAACCCAGGGAGGCCAGCACGAAGGCGTCCTTCCCAAGCCCGGCGGTGGCGTCGATGACCGAGGGACTGACGCCGCCCTTGAGGCCGGCGGCCTTGGCGATGCCCTGCCCACGCCCGCCGCCGAAGCGGTGACGGTGGCCGACCGCTCCACCCAGAAAATCCACGAAGAGCGGTCCCATGCCGCCGCCGGGCCGCAGTTCCAGCCGCTCAGGGGTCAGGCAGAGACAGGGGCCGTCCGGTGCCTGGTTGCAAACCAGCAGGGCCAAAGCGGCCGCCAGGGACTCGGCCCGCGTCCGGTCATCGGGGGATTCGGCATGGATGCCGGCCAACGGGATCGTCATGGGAAGGGTTCTTCGTAGAAAAAACCATTCTAACCCGGCCTTTCAGCTTGGTTTCAGTTTGCCCCCCTATCCTGACAACAACAGAGGAACGGAGGAGGCCGAGATGTCCAACACGAACGAGATAAAGGTCTGGGACCTGCCGGTGCGGCTCTTCCACTGGACCCTGGCCCTGGCCGTCCTGGTGACCTTCGTCACCGAGGACGATCTGCTCTGGGCGCACACCTGGGCCGGTTACTGGGTACTGGGACTGGTGACGGTGCGTTGGGTCTGGGGCTTCATCGGTAGCGAGAATGCCCGCTTCAGCGATTTCGTCCACCCGCCGCGCGAGACCCTGGCCTATCTGGGCGACATGGCAGCCTTCCGGGCGCGGCGCTATCTCGGCCACAACCCGGCGGGTGGCGCCATGGTGGTGGCGATGCTGCTGCTCCTGCCACTGATCGCCCTTTCGGGCATGGCGGTCTACGGCTACCTGGAATTTTCGGGACCCCTGGCCGGGCTGTTCAGCGCCTCGCCCGACTCCTGGGGCGCGGTCCTGAAGGAAATCCATGAACTGCTGGCCAATCTGTTGCTGGTCTTGGTGGGGTTGCATCTGGCCGGCGTCGCCATCGCCAGCCTGCAACACCGGGAAAACCTGGTCCGCGCCATGTGGACCGGATTCAAACGCAAACCTGAATGAGGAGAAACGCGATGAAACGACGCTTGATATTGATATCACTGACGGCCCTGTCTGGCGCCCCTGTCCTGGCGGCCGGCACGGGCTTCAACGCCCCTGAGGGCAAGGTCCTCTGGGGCCGGACGGGGCAGGAGGGGCGCCTTTGTGCCGATTGCCACGGCAGCGAACTGAAGGCGCCCGGTAAACATGTCAAGACCGGCAAGCGGATCGAGGCCATGGCGCCGAGCGTCAACCCCGGGCGCCTGGCCGATCTGAAGAAGGTAGAAAAGTGGTTCAAACGCAACTGCGAATGGACCTGGGGGCGCGAATGCACCGCCCAGGAGAAGGGCCATCTGCTGGCCTGGCTTTCACAGCAATAAACGAGGAGAACGCCATGAAAAAGACACTACTTGCCATGACACTGGTACTGGGGTCCCTGGGAACCGTCCATTGGGCAACGGCCGACGAAGGTGAAAGGGAGCACGGGCTCTTGTCCCTGCTCGGCTACGGTCAGGATGTGGACCCGGTCGCCAATGCCACCTATAAGGAAGAGTGCGGTTCCTGTCATTTCGCCTATCAGCCGGGTCTCTTGCCCGAACGATCCTGGCAAGGAATCATGACGGGCCTGAAAGATCACTTCGGCGACAACGCCGAGCTGGAGCAGCCGGTGCGGGATCAGATTAGCCAATACCTCGTCGCGAACGCAGCCGATCACAGCGCCACGGGCCGTTCCCCCGGCATCGCCAAGGCATTGACCACCGAGGGGGCGCCCTTGCGGATCACCGAGACGGCCTATTTCCGGCGCAAGCATCACGAGGTCCCCGAGCGCATGGTCAAGGAGAACCCCCAGGTAAAGAGCTTCAGCCAGTGCCAGACCTGCCACACCAAGGCTGAAAGCGGCTCCTTCGACGAGCATCAGGTCGAGATCCCCGGTTTCGGGGGCCGGCACCACTGATGTCCCGGCCGGCCGCCCTTCTGCTCTTCATGATGCTGGCCGTAGTGGGCTATGCCTCCTCGGACCACGGCCATTCCGACCATGAGGAGGCTCACGAACTGGCGGAGAGGGGGGTGATCCGGCCGCTGACGGAGATCCTGGAGCAGGCGCGCCAGATCCACGACGGCCGTGTCCTGGATGTGGTGCTCAAGCACGAGAAGGAGCACGAGGCCTATGTCTACGAACTCCACATCCTGGACCCCCAAGGGGTGGTCTGGATGCTGGAGTTCAACGCGGTCAGCAAGGAGCTGGTCGAACGGCGGAGGCACTGATGCGCCTCTTGCTCGTGGAAGACGACGCCCGCCTGGCCGAGGGCCTGCAACGGGACCTGGCCAAGGCGGGTTTTGCGGTGGATTGGGCGGCCGAGGGCCAGTCCGCGGAGTTCATGGGCCGGGAGATGCCCTATGATGCCGTGGTCCTGGACCTGGGGCTGCCCGGCCTGACCGGGCTTGATGTCCTGCGCCGCTGGCGCGGCCGGGGCAACGGGGTCCCGGTCCTCATCCTCACCGCACGGGACGGCTGGCGGGAGCGGGTGGACGGGCTCAAGGCCGGCGCCGACGACTATCTGGGCAAGCCCTTCCATGTGGAGGAGTTGCTGGCCCGGCTTCAGGCCCTGATCCGGCGCAGCCAGGGGCGCGCCGAGGCGGTGCTCCGGGCCGGCGGCCTGACCCTGGACGAGGACCACCAGCGGGTCGGTCTGGCCGATGGGACCCTCTTCGAACTGACCGCCACCGAATTCCGCCTCCTGCGGATCTTCATGTCCCATCCCGGCGAACTGCTCTCCAAGACCCGGCTGACCGAGCACCTCTACGACCAGGACTTCGACCGGGACAGCAACCTCATCGAGGTCTATGTGCGCCGCCTGCGGGACAAGATAGGCGACGAACGCATCCAGACCCGCCGCGGGCAGGGCTACCTCTTTCAGGACCCCGGCGAATGATCTCCCTGGAACGGCGCCTGCGATACAGCCTGGCCTGGTCGCTGCTGCTGATGATGGGGCTCCTGGCCCTGGCCGGCGGCTATGCCATCGAACGCATGACGCGGGAACTCATCGCCTCGCGCCTGGGGCACGATGCCGAGGCCCTGCTTGCCGCCGTGGAGCGCAAGGAGGGGGGGCTGACCCTGAGCGACCACGCCCTCGTGCCCGTCTACCAGCAGCCCTATTCCGGCCACTACTATCTGTTGTTCGACCCGGATCGTTCCCTCCGCTCCCGCTCCCTCTGGGATTGGAACCTGAATCCCCCGCCCCTGGCGACCGGGGAGTTCCGCCTCTGGGAGAGTCCCGGCCCGGACGGCCAGCACCTCCTGATCTGGGCCGGCGGCTTCCACAAGCAGGGTATGGCCATCACCCTGGCCGTGGCCGAGGACCTGAACCCGGTGCGCCACTGGCGAACCCTCTTCGAATCGGCCGTCGCCCTGACCACCCTGCTCGGCCTGTTCGTCCTGCTCTGGGTCCAGCGGCGCGTGCTGCGCAACGCCTTCGCCATCCTGGATGGTCTGCGTAGCGAGATGCGCGCCCTGGAACGGGGGGAACGCGACTCCCTCGGTGAGGCGGTACCCAGCGAGGTGCGCCCCCTGGTAGTGGAATTCAACCGCCTGCTCGGCTCTCTGGGTCGCCGGATCAGCCGCTCCCGCAACGCCGCCGGCAATCTGGCCCATGCCCTCAAGGGTCCGCTAAACCTGATCTATCAAGAGGTGGGGCGCGGCGCGGGGGACGAAAGGCTCGGCCGGGTGCGGGGCTACGCGGAAGAGATCGGCCGCCTGATGGAACGGGAACTGCGGCGGGCGAGGCTGGCCGGCGGTGCCGCGCCGGGGCGGCGCTTCGCCCCCTGCGAGGAACTGCCCCTGCTGCTCGATCTCTTCCGCAAGCTCTACGAGGGGCGCTGCCCCCGCTTCGAGGTCCAGTGTCCGGCGGGCTTGCAGCTCCCCCTGGACCGGGAGGACATGCTGGAGATGCTGGGCAACCTACTGGACAACGCCTGCAAATGGGCCGTCGGCCGGGTGGCGATAGGAATCGCGTCGGACCGCGCATACGCCCTGGTGGTGGAGGACGACGGCCCCGGCGTCACCGGACGGCAATTGGAACTCCTCACCCAGCGGGGGGTGCGCCTGGACGAGGCGGTCGAGGGCCACGGCCTGGGGCTGGCCATCGTCCGGGAGCTGGTGGAACTCTACGGCGGGACCATCCGCTTCGACCGCGCGGGCGACCTGGGCGGCCTGCGCGTTGCCATCGAATTGCCACTCCAGTTTCTTGACGCTGACTGAGCACCCATCGGAGCGACCCCACCCTCCATCCTGACTCACACTCCTTGAGATCAAAGCCTTCATGTGTTCATTGTTTGTCGAGAAACATTTCCTACCCTTTTAAATAACCGCATCTTTCTTCGGTATTGCCGATTTGTGATGCCCGTCAAGGAATCAATTGACTTGCGGGGGGGGGGGGTAGAATTCGACGCATCTTTGCTCTTTAAAGTAGAGGTGGGAATGAACACAGACAGCGTAAAACTGCCCGTTGAAACCTATAAGTTGATCCGGATAGCTGTCGGTCTCATGGGCATATCGCTTCCTTTCGCCATTTATTGGGTTGACAAGATATTTGGGGCGGGCAACCCGCCTTCCATCAGCGCATCCTATTACAGTCCGGCAGGAGTTTTGTTTATAGGTATTGTATCGGCCATAGGCATGTTCATGCTTGCCTATACTGGCGAGAGAAGGGATGACAAGTGGTATAACATTTGGGTGGTGAAGGCGGCCGGTTTCCTTGCCCTTCTTGTCGTGCTGTTTCCCACGCATTGCCCTGATGGCATCGAGGGCTTTAAGTGCTCATGCCTCCCCGAGTCCCCCTGTATGTTTGGTCATGCCGAAAACAACTGGGTGACAATGGTACACGGGGGTTCCGCCGCGTTGTTCTTTATCTTTTCCGCGCTGGCGAGTGCATTCTTACATAGTGATGAAAATGTACCCGTATATGCCCTGTTTATTGGCTACCTTGCCGGGGTTCTTATAGCCATCTTAGTACTATTTATCGTGATAGCAAGCTTTAACCCCGTAGACGATCAGCCTGATTTTATATATAAACTTGAGACCGTTGTTCTAGTGCTATTTGGGGTCTCCTGGCTTGTATGGGGCGGGGCGGTAGAGTACCTGCTTCAACGGTTGAGGACTTGATGGGACATCAAGAACGCCAGCCCAAATCTATATTATTACTTGTAATCCCTGGGGAGAAAGAAATGATTTACCGTCGGCATGCGCTCAACAAAACCCTCTATGGCCTGCTATTGTTGATGTTTTCCGGTGGGCTTTACGCAGCAGATTGCGACACTGTTAGTGCCTCGCTCCAAGCAGGCAATTCTTACCTAACATGCCAACACCCCGTGGGGACAATCGCGGCAGTTGGTGTGATCGCAACCAACGTCTATACGTATGGACCAGTTTTTGGCATGACAAAATGTACGGACCAAACAGACACCACCTGTTCTGGCACATGGAGTGCTGGCGATGCCATTACCCCCGGCTGTTACTTTTTTAAGAAGCCTACTACAGACGCCAGTTATTACTTTTACGGTGAATGGGTCGCGGGAAGCGGATGGGCCTTCGCTGCCCACACATCAGCTTGGTCGGGGTCGCGGCTCCGTCTGGTGGCGGTGGCGCCACGGGCGCCGATGCCGGAACCCAACGTCAACAACGTTTCGGTTCCGCCGGTACCAGCGCCGCGGCGGGCTTCATGAACACCACCAGCAACGCCCAGCAGTTCATGACCCAGACCCAGATCCAGAATCGGCTGGTCAACCGCATGATCTCCCGTAATACCCAGACCGCCCTGACCGGCTTCGCGACCAAGGAGAGCTTGCAGGATCTGGCCGCCGCCCAGGCCCTGGCCAGCACCTTCTCCGCCGGCATCGACCGCCCCTCCCGGACCACCTGGCACTCCAAGGACGGCCTGATGGGTAAACTCTTCGGCGGCAGCGACCGGGAGAAGGAGGAGCAGAAGCGGGAGGCGGAAATGGCCGATCTCAACAGCCTTGGCGCCAGCAGCCCGGTTTCCGGCGCGGCCTACGGACCCGGCCTCGCCGCCAACAGCCGCCAGACCGCCTCGGCCCCCAGCGCCCTGCGTTACAACAACGCGCCCTATGACCTCTGGGCCTCCGGCGGCTACACCAAGGTGGATAGCTCGGAGACCGGCAACAACTTCGACGGCGACCTCTGGTTCGGTCGCGTCGGTATCGACCATCTCTTCAGTAGCAATCTGCTGGTGGGTGCCTTCGGTGGCCACGACGAAGGCGACGCCGACTTCACCTCCCAGAACACCGCCCTCGACACCAAGGCGTCCGTGGCCGGGGCCTACTTCGGCTATCTGCTTACCCCCGGCGATACCGGCCTGCCGGTTCACCTGGTCCTCGACGGCCAAGTCAGCTATTCGGATGTCGATTACGACCTGCGGGAGACGGATACCGGCACCACCGCCAGCTTCGGCGCCGATCGCTGGTTGGCCGCCGCCAACCTCACCGCCGTGATCCTCAAGCAGAAGGACGGCAGCGAACGTCCCATTCGCTGGCTGCCCAAGGTCGGCGTCTCCTACACCGAGGAGAACCAGGGGTCCTACAGCGATAGCGCCGGCACTGCCCACGGCGCGCAGGACATCACCCTGGGTCAGTTGACCTTCGGCACCCAGGTGTTCATCCCCATCCTCGAACAGAGTTTCAGAAACGCCGAGTTCTTTGCCAAGGTCGAAGGTCAATGGGACTTCGACGACGTGGGCCAGATCCAGAGATCGGACGGCACCTTCTACAGCCCCGGCGATATGGGCGCCACCGTCGGCGCTGGGTTGAGCTTCGGCATCGGCAAGGCCACCAGCCTGCGCATCGAGGGCGCCTGTGAGAGCATCGGCAGGGACAACTACGACCAGTACACCGGCCTGCTACGCCTGGACCATTACTTCCACACGGAGCCGGTATCCAAGCCATTGATGTGATGAAATCGAAACATTGACCAAAGAAAACCGGGGCTTGTTATGCAGGCTCCGGTTTTTTTATTACCGTAACAGCGAGTAGCCCGGATGGAACGTTACCGTTCACCCCCCAACCCCCTCCCCAACCCTCCCCCAGAGGGGGAGGGGGCTGAACGGTTACGATGGAACGCAGTGGACAAATCGGCAGGAAAGCCGATTTGCACGCCTTGCGCCCGAAGGGTGCGGTATAGGGATATACCGCATGAATCCGGGAAGCGCGTGGCACGGAGCGTTCCGGATTCCGCTTCGCTGCATCCAGGCTACGCAACTGAAACAACGGCTTTTTGATTGTTCCCACGCTCCGCGTGGGAATGCCGCCCGTGTCGCGAAACGGGACGCAGAGCGTCCCATCCTGCATTCCCACGCCGGAGCGTGGGAACGATCCATTTCCACATACCCACCGGCATCGTCTAATCAAGGCTACCGCTCACCACATCCTACAAGTTACACGGGGCTATTGAGAAGTTACCTTGTTACCTGGTAAGGTAGTAATCGATTACTCTCTTCGCCGTCCGCCGTTCGCCGAGGTGCAACCTGGATACCCACACAAAACACCTACCTGCCGACGAGCGTCGGGCGGTCACTGTCGAGGCGGTGATTGATCTGGCGGGTTCGCACAACCCGAGCGAAATCACGACCGCCGCCATCGCCAGGCACATGAACCTGACGCAGGGGGCGCTATTTCGACATTTTCCGACCAAGGATGCCATCTGGCAGGCGGTGATGGAGTGGGTGTCGGAGCGGCTCCTGGCGCGGCTTGATCAGGCAGCGCAAGGGATCAATTCGCCCCTGGACGCCTTGCAGGCCATGTTTATGGGCCATGTGGAATTCGTGGCCGAGCACCCCGGCGTGCCGCGCATGCTGTTCGGCGAGTTGCAACGGGCTGAGTCCACGCCGACCAAACGTATGGCCCTAACCTTGATCCACCGCTACGCCGGACGCATCGTCAGGCTCATCGAGCAGGGCAAGGCGACGGGGGAGATTGCCTCCCAGCTCGATACCCATGCCGCATCCACACTATTCATCGGGACCATCCAGGGGCTGGTCATGCAGTCCATGCTGTCGGGCGATATCCAGCGCATTCGTGCGGAGGCACCGGGTGTTTTCGCCATCTACCGGCGCGGAGTGGGGGGTGGGCCATGAAGGAATTTTTCTCGACCCGGGGACGGACCCTTGCCCTGGCTGCTGTCCTGATTCCTTTATTGGCCCTTTTTGCCTTCGCCGCCCTGCGCTCGGGACCGTTGGCCCCTGTGCCAGTGACACTGACCACAGTTGAACGCCTACGGATTAGCCCGGCCCTCTTTGGCATCGGCATTGTGGAGGCGCGTTTTACTCACAGGATCGGGCCGACCTTCGCGGGCCGCATCAGGCGCGTGGAGGTCCAGCCGGGGGACCGGGTCGAGGCAGATCAGTTGCTGGGGGAGATGGACCCGATCGATCTCGACGACAGGGTCGGCGGCCAGGACGCGGCAATCAAGCGTGCTGAGGCCACTGTCATGGCGGCCGATGCGCAGATACGGGAGGCAGCCGCCCGATCCGACTTTGCGGGGGGGCAGGCAAATCGCTACTCGCAGTTGTTGCCTGCCAACACCGTAAGCAAGGAGTCTGTCGATACCAAGCATCAAGAATATCAGGCAGCAAAGGCATCCCTGGCGGCCGCCCGTGCCAACCTTGAAGCCTCCCGCCAAGAGCTGGCCCGCCTTCGCGCGGAGCGAGAGGGATTGATCCGGCAACGCGCCAACCTGCGGCTGGTCTCGCCGGTCAGAGGGCTCGTGACCCGGCGCGATGCCGATCCCGGTACCACGGTGCTAGCGGGGCAGGCCGTGGTCGAGGTGGTGGAGCCCGGCAGCATCTGGCTCAATGTCCGCTTCGACCAACAGCGGGCCCTGGGGCTGCAAGCCGGGTTACCGGCGCGAATACTGCTCCGGTCCCAGGGGGGAGCGCAGCTGGCCGGCCGGGTTGCGCGGGTGGAGCCCCTCGCCGATGCGGTGACCGAAGAGATCCTGGCCAAGGTGGAGTTCGAACGGACACCATCGACACCGCCTCCCATCGGCGAACTGGCCGAGGTCACCCTAGCCCTGGCCAAACAGGAAGCGACTCTGGTGGTACCCAATGCCAGCGTGCAGCGATTCGAGGGGAGGGTCGGCGTCTGGGTCGTCGAAGAGGGCAGTTTACGCTTCGCCCCCGTCAAGACAGGCATGACCGATCTCGATGGCCGGGTGCAGATCCTGGAAGGACTCAGTGGCGGAGAGCAGGCCGTGGTCTACAGCTACAAGGGGCTGAGCGCCCGAAGCCGCATCAAGGTCGTCGATCGCATTCTGGGCAAGTCGCCGTGATACTAATTTCCTCGATCAACTGCATAGAGTGCCAAGGAATGCAGAGAAATTCATTGGCTTGTCCAGATCTAGCCCAGGATAAGGAGGGCAGGATCACTGACAAAAAACTGCCGGGAGCGGATTTTCGCACCAATCCCGAAGGGATGAGGCGCATGGATGCGCCGAACAAATGCAGCAGATTATGTAACTATTCAGATCGCCCCAAAAAATGCAATTTTTTGGGGCGACCAAAGGGGAGAGTAAGACTTCTCCCCTTTGGAAACCCCAAAAGCTGTGGAGTAACCATTCAGATCGCCCAAAAAGCCGGTCGACCTGAAGTAGTTACCAGATTATTTATCTTGGCGTTCTTTGCGTCTTTTGTGGTTGAAAAGAGGATTTTGGGGTGATCAGTCTGGCGGGGCGTGACATCCTCCATGCCTGGGGCAAATTCATTTTTACGGGCATGGGGCTGGGGCTGCTGATCGGCGTGACGCTCAGCATGGCCGGTATCTACCGCGGCATGGTCGATGACGCTGAAGTGCTGCTGGACAACAGCGGTGCCGATCTCTGGGTGGTGCAGCAGGGTACGCTAGGGCCCTATGCCGAGTCATCGAGCCTGTATGACGACAGCTATCGCGGCATACTCGGCATGGCGGGCGTGGCGGACGCCGCCAACATTACCTACCTGACCATGCAGGTGCGCCGATCGAACGAAACTGCTTCAGCCGATGTCCGGGCGATGGTGGTCGGCATCACACCCGACGCGCCGGGGCATCCCGGACAGCCGGGCTTTCTGGTGGCCGGCCGACACATCACCCGCAGCCACTACGAGGCCGTGGCCGACATCGCCACAGGCTTTGCGCTGGGCGACCGCATCCGCATACGGCGCAATGAATATGATGTGGTCGGCCTGACCCGGCGCATGGTCTCCTCGGGCGGCGATCCCATGATCTTCATCCCGCTCAAGGACGCCCAGGAGGCGCAATTTCTAAAGGACAACGATGCCATCCTGCGCCAGCGTGCCCGCACTGCCCAGAACCGGGAACTGAACCGGCCGGGTGTGCCCGGCCTGCTGGATGCGGTGATTACCTCGCAGAGCACCAATCCCTATGTCAATGCCGTGCTGGTGCAGATCGAACCCGGCGCCAATCCTGACGCCGTGGCCGAACCCATCCGGCGCTGGAAGCGCCTGGGCGTCCATACCAAGGCAGGGATGCGGGAGATCCTGGTCGCCAAACTCATTGCCACCTCGGCCAGGCAGATCGCCATGTTTCTGGTGATCCTGGCCGTGGTCAGCGCCGCCATCGTGGCCTTCATTATCTACACCCTGACAATGGGCAAGATCCGCGAAATTGCGGTGCTCAAGCTCATCGGCACCCGGAATCGCACCATCGCGGCGATGATTCTGCAACAGGCTGTGGGGCTGGGCCTTATCGGCTTCGTGGTGGGCAAGATCGCCGCCACCTTCTGGGCGCCGGTCTTTCCCAAGTATGTGTTGTTGGAACCCGGCGACGCGATGCGTGGCTTTGTCATCGTGGTGGTGATCTGTGTACTCGCCAGCCTGGTGGCGATTCGCGCGGCCCTAAAGGTGGATCCAGCGGAGGCGATCGGTGGATAGCGATAGCGGCGATAAGTGGAGCAGGAAGGCGCCGATTACGGATCAAAGGATGGATTTGAAACAGTCCCTGGGCGGGATCCATATCGAAGGGTTAAAGAAACGCTACGGCCAGGGCGACACGGCCGTCGATGCCCTCAAGGATGTCCATATGTCTGTGGGTCCGGGTGAGGTCGTGGGTCTGGTCGGGCCCTCCGGCTCGGGCAAGAGTACGCTGCTCAAGTGCCTGGGGGCAATCATCGAGCCCTCGGCCGGGCGCATGACCCTGGGCCGGGATCTAATCTACGACGGTGGCTGGCGGATCTCGGATCTGCGCGCCTTGCGGCGCGACAAGATTGGCTTCGTGTTCCAGGCGCCCTATCTGATCCCCTTCCTGGATGTGACCGACAACGTCGCCCTGTTGCCGATGCTTGCGGGCAAGCCCAACAGCGCGGCGCGCGAGCAGGCCATGGCGCTGTTGCAGGCGCTCGACGTGGCCCATCGCGCCAAGGCCATGCCATCGCAGCTATCGGGCGGCGAACAGCAGCGGGTGGCCATCGCCCGCGGCCTGGTCAACCGTCCGCCGGTCATCCTGGCCGACGAACCGACCGCACCGCTGGACAGTGAGCGGGCGCTGGCGGTAATCCGCATCCTCAACCAGATGGCCCGGCAGTTCGATACCGCCATCATCGTCGTTACCCATGACGAGAAGATTATCCCGACCTTCAAGCGGATTTATCACATCCGCGACGGGGTGACCTACGAAGAGGCCGGCGAGGGGCGGGGTTTCGATTGAGATTCGGCTAAATGTGGCCTGAAGACGAGATGCAAGATGTTCAAGTTATTCTTGCTCGACGCCTAAGGCGCGAACCGCATCATTCGCGGCGCCGGAGCGGCAGGGCCAACCAAGCCTCCAACCCACCGCCCTGTCTCGGGTGCAGAGTGACGCGCCAGCCGTTGGCCTTGGCCAGTTGCCGCACGATCGCCAGGCCGAGACCGGAACCGCCGGTGGCCGCATTGCGCGAGGTCTCGATACGGTGGAAGGGTTGGAAAACGGCCTCCATCTGGTCATCGGGTATTCCGGGGCCACGGTCAAGCACCCCGATGCGCAGCCAGTCACGCGCAGTCATGGCGACCAGGGTCACAGCCCGCCCATTGCCATAACGCAGCGCATTCTCCAGGAGATTGACCAGTATGCGATGCAGGGCCAGGGGAGGCGCCAGAAAGTACAGATCGGGCGCCTCTATGGATATCCCGGCCTGTGCCGCGCCGAGATCGCCCTTCAGTTGACCGAGAAACGACCTCAACTCGATTTCGCGGAGAGGTTCCCGCTCCAGGCCGCGTGCCAGATTCAGGAGATCGCCGATGAGCCTGCTCATCTCCTCGATGTCGGCCTCCATGCGCCTGACCAGCGCCGGGGTCGGCTTGCTGGAGAGCATCTCCAGGGCGAGTCGCATGCGCGCCAGGGGAGTGCGCAGGTCGTGGGAGATCCCCGCCAGCAATGTGGTCCTTGCTGCCAGCAGATCCCTCACCTGAAACGCCATCTCATTGAATCGATGGGCCAGATTGGCGAGTTCGCGCGGGCCATCCTCCGGCAGGAGTTCCGGCGTGTCGCCCAGCCCCAGGCTGGCAGCAGCGCGATCCAGGCGGGCCAGCGACTTGGCGATGCTGCGCGCCAGCCAGATAGCGACTCCCCCCGCCAGCGCGAAACCGATCAGGAGCGAAACCAATAGCGCCCGGAAGGGTCGTGTCCCGATGCGCTGGTAGGGAAAGCCTACGTCGATTTTCTGGTCGCCGACGGGGACCGTTGTCCAGAGCCAGGGCCCGCCCTTTTCGACAGTGATTTTCAGCGTCACTGGAGTGCCTAGACGAGCTGCGAGGGCTTCTTCAAGGAAGTAGATGTAGAGGCCGTGGATGTTGCGAGGTTCACAGGTGGCGCAGGGAGGCGATCGAAGCGACAGAAGATGGGAGCGCGCCAGTTCCTCTTCGAAGTCAGGTATTGTCTTGGACGGTAGCTCATTCCACGTCTGGGCGGACAGAACCATCAGCCCTGCAAGGTCTTCTGCGGAACGCTGCGCCATCGGCATCATGATAAAAACCACGGCGACAGTGACTATCAGCAGTTCGAACAGTATGAAGACAAGGGTCAGGCGTAAGGTATTCTGCTGGACCAGGCCGGACCGCTTGGTGGTCTGGGCGGGATTCACACAGCCGCGCCTTTCGGATTGAACAGGTAACCACCCCCGCGCACGGTGCGGATAAACACTGGCGCTGAGGGATCATCTTCCACCTTGCGCCGGAGCCGGGTGACCCGGATATCAATGCTGCGGTCGAAGGGGGCACGATCAAAACCCTTTAGCTGGTCGATCAACAGATCTCGCGACAACACCCGGTTCGGCCTCTCGACGAAGAGCTTCAGCAGGTCGAACTCCGCACCGGTCAGCTTGACTTCAATGCCGTCGCGGATCAGGCGGTGGCCGGCCATATCCAGGACGAAAGGCCCGAAGGCGACCAGGGAACGCTGCTCGGCCGCTACGGGGTGGCTGCGCCTTAACAAGGCACGCAGACGGGCGAGCAATTCTCGCGGATTGAAGGGCTTTGGAAGATAGTCGTCCGCCCCCACCTCCAGGCCGACAATACGATCGATCTCATCGCCCCGCGCGGACAGGATCAGGATGGGGACATCGGAACGGCTTCGCAGGTCGCGCGCCAGGCTTAGGCCATCCTCGCCCGGCAGCATCAAATCCAGCACTACAACACCGGGGACCTCCTGTGCGAATGCATTGCGCATCGTCTCCGCGTCAACAGCGGCCACCACCCGGAAACCATTGTCGGTCAGATAGGCCTGCAACAGATCACAAAGCGACAAATCGTCGTCAACGACCAGGATCAGAGGCGGGACTAGGGTGCTCATGGGTCAGAGTATAGCCCCCCTGACCCGCCTGAAGAGGCGCTGAAACAGATTGATACAAATGGAAACCCGGCAGACACCGGGGGGATACGGAGTCCCTCTACACTGAGATCACTGGAACGATTCGCAGGGTCGGCCCCAGGAACAACCCGGTTAATTGCAAGCGCTAAGGAGCAAACTTATGAACAAGACCCAGACGATTGCCTTCGCCCTGTTGGCGTCTCTCTCAATGATCGGCATTGCTGATGCGCGTGGCGGCGGCGGTGGAATGGGAGGCGGCGGTGGCGGAATGTCCTATGGCCAAGGCGGCGGAACAGGCGGTGGATACGGGCAAGGGGACCAGCTTCGCACCCGGACGAGGGATCAGAGCGCAACCCAAACCCACGAACCGCTGCGCACCCGCGTCCGATCCCGTACACAAACCCCGACCACCACGGAGACCAGCGTATCCCCGGCTACAAACTAAAATCAGACTGGGCCAGGCAAAATTGCCAGGGAGGGGAATTTTGCGAATGCCCCAGAGGAGCCGATTTGGTCATCATCGCCCTGGGGACCGATGACCATATCACCAAATCAACCCTTGATTGGGAGAAGTGTCATGAAAAAGCCAAGATTACTTACCCTCACCTTGCTGATTGCCCTGTCCTGCGGCGTCACGGCGATGGCCTCCTGGTCGGCGGAAATACCGGCTTGGGGTCCGATCCCCTTCGAGGCCTTCGACAGGGACGGCAACGGCCTGATCAGTGAGGCGGAGTTCAACCAGACTCGCAGTGAACGCATGGGGAGGAATGCCGCCGAGGGAAGGCCGATGTGGGGGGCGGCAAGCGCGCCTGCATTCAAGGATATGGATACCAACGGCGATGGAAACCTGACCGCCGAGGAACATACTGCGGCGCAGCAAGCCCATATGCAGCAGCGTGGCGGCAGGGGCATGGGACCCCGTGGCGGCATGGGACGTTGACAATGGGAGGCGAAGGGGGGCTTGTTGCCCCCTCGCCCCGTCAGATATCCCGCAGCAGTTCGTTGATGCCTACCTTGGCGCGGGTCTTCTCGTCCACCCGCTTGACGATGACGGCGCAGTAGAGGCTGTACTTGCCGTCCTTGGAGGGCAGGTTGCCGGAGACGACCACGGAGCCGGCGGGAATGCGGCCGTAGAGGATTTCGTCGTTTTCGCGGTCATAGATGCGGGTGGACTGGCCGATGTAGACCCCCATTGAGATCACCGAGCCCTCCTCGACGATGACACCCTCGACGACCTCGGAGCGGGCGCCGATGAAGCAGTTGTCCTCGATGATGGTGGGGGCCGCCTGCAAGGGTTCCAGCACGCCGCCGATACCGACGCCGCCGGAGAGGTGGACGTTCTTACCGATCTGGGCGCAGGAGCCGACGGTGGCCCAGGTGTCCACCATGGTGCCGGAATCCACATAGGCACCGATGTTGACGTAGGAGGGCATGAGTACACAGCTCGGGGCGATGTAGGCGCCGCGCCGGGCGGTGGCGGGCGGCACCACGCGCACGCCGCTGTCACGGAACTCGCGGGAGTTGTAGTCGGCGTACTTGGAGCGCACCTTGTCGTAGTAGTGGGTGAAGCCGCCCTTGATGACCTCGTTGTCCTCGATGCGGAAGGAGAGCAACACGGCCTTCTTGACCCAGTCGTTCACCAGCCATTGGCCATCGCTCTTCTCAGCGACGCGGATCTCGCCCCGATCGAGCAGATCTATGGCCTCACCGACCGCGTCCTTGACCAGGGTATCGACGGTGCGTGGGGTAATGCTGGCCCTGTGTTCGAAGGCATCGTTGATGATCTGTTGCATGTCGCTCATGGGTTTCTCCTGTAAATTACGGTGACACTTTACTAAATACACTTAATTAGTAATTAAGTGTATTTAGTAAAGTGTCACCGTAATTCTACATAGTCCCTGATGCGACAGGCGGCATCGAGACACTCGTCCAAAGGGGCCACAAGGGCCATGCGGATACGCTGGGCGCCGGGGTTGTGGCCATCGGCCTCCCGCGACAGGAAACTGCCGGGCAGCACACTGAGGTTTTGGGAACGATAGAGTCCCAGGGCAAACTCCATATCCCCCACCGGGGTCTCGGCCCAGAGGTAGAAGCCGGCGTCGGGCCGTTCGACCTTCAGGCAGCCGCCCAGGCGATCCAGCACGGCATCAAACTTCTCCCGGTAGAGGCCGCGGTTCTCCCGCACATGGGCCTCGTCGCTCCAGGCGGCGCAACTGGCAATCTGATGCTGCAAGGGCATGGCGCAGCCGTGATAGGTACGGTACTTGAAATAGCCGCCCAGCACCTCGGCGTCCCCGGCAACGAAGCCAGAACGGAGACCCGGCACGTTGGAGCGCTTGGAAAGGCTGTGAAAGACCACGCAGTTCTTGAAGCGCTCGTTGCCCATCTCGACCGCTGCCTGCAACAGCCCGACAGGCGGCTGTCCTTCGTCAAAATAGATCTCGGAGTAGCATTCATCGGCGGCGATGATGAAGCTGTGGCGATCGGCCAGCTCGATGAGTTGCTTGAGCCGCTCCATCCCGATGACGGCCCCGGTCGGGTTGCCGGGGCTGCACAGGTAGAGCAGGCGGCAGCGGCGCCATTCTGCCTCGCCGACCGAATCGAAGTCCGGCAGAAAGCCGTTCTCGGCGCGACAGGGGATGAAGTGCGGCTCGGCCCCGGCCAACAGGGCCGCCCCCTCGTAGATCTGATAGAAGGGGTTGGGCATCATCACCAAGGGCCGTTCGCCGTCCCGGTCGATCACAGCCTGGGCGAACGAGAACAGCGCCTCGCGGGTGCCGTTGACTGGCAGGATCTGGGTCTCGGGATCTACCGCCCCCTCAGGCAGTTTGAAACGGCAAATCAACCATTGGGCGATGGCCTGGCGCAGACGCAGCAGGCCCCTGGTATTGGGATAGACCGAGAGGTTATGGAGGTGAGTCAGCAGCTCCTCGGTGATGAAACCGGGGGTCGGATGCCTGGGCTCTCCGATGCTGAGGCCAATAGGACCAAGATCCTTTGGGGGTACGCTTCCTGCGAAAAGGACCGCGAGTTTCTCGAAGGGATAGGGTTGCAGCCTGTTAAGATCGGCGTTCATCTCTTATCGCTATTCATGACGGCAAGGCACGGCAGTATAGGTCATCCATGACGAACTCGGCAAAAGGGCCAATCATTGCTTTGCTCTATTCGGCCAGCTTCTGGGGCCTGACCTGGCTGCCTCTGCGTCTGTTGCAGGGGCAGGGGCTTGCGGGGATCTGGATCACCTTTTTCGCCTACCTCCTCAGCCTCCCCCTGGTGCTGATATTGAGCCGGCCCAGCCGGGCCCTTCTGATCGCGCATCGCCATTGGCTGCTGCTTCTGGCCCTGAGCTCGGGCTGGGCCAACCTGGCCTTCATCCTCGCCATGCTTGACGGCCTGGTGGTGCGGGTCTTGCTGCTGTTTTATCTCTCGCCCCTCTGGGCGGTGCTGCTGGCCTATCTCCTGCTGGGGGAGGCCCTGCGGCCGCGCATGGCCGGAGTGCTCACGCTGGCCTTGACCGGTGTGGTGCTGATGCTGTGGCGTCCGGGGGGCGGGGACGCGCTCCAGTTCAACCTGGTCGATGGGCTGGCCCTGTCCGCCGGATTCACCTTCGCCCTCAACAATGTCATCGTCCGGCGACTGACCCAGGTAAGTATGTCCGAGAAGCTCTTTGCCGCCTGGACCGGCGTACCGCTGGTGGCCCTGGGTGGGGCGCTTGTCCTGGGCGAACCCTGGCCGGTGGCCGGTGCCCCAGCCTATCTGGGCGCCGCCCTGCTCGGGACCCTGGGTTTTTACACAGCAGCGGTGAGTCTTTACTATGGTCTGACGCGCATGCCGATCCAGCGCTCGGCAGTCCTGCTCATGGCTGAATTGGTTGCGGGCGGGATCTCCTCGGCCTGGCTGGCAGGTGAATGGCTGTCACCGCGCGAGTTCCTGGGCGGGGCCATGATCATCCTGGCGGGTTATCTGGTGGTGCGATGGGGAGAGAAAGCGGCGTGATAGTCGGTCTGCATCATGTGAGTCTACTGGTCACTGATACCCGGCGCTCCCTGGCGTTTTATGTCGGTGTGCTGGGACTGGAGCCGGACCCTGACCGGCCCGGGCTGGGCTTTCCCGGCGCCTGGCTCCATCTGGGGGATGGCCGGCAGATCCATCTGCTGGAGCTGCCGAACCCCGATCCAATAACGGGACGCCCCGCTCATGGCGGCCGGGATCGCCATCTGGCCCTCTGGGTCAGGGATATCCCGACCATTACCACTCGCCTGGAGCATGCCCATATCCCCTTCACGCGCAGCCAGTCGGGACGCGAAGCAATCTTTTGCCGCGACCCGGACGGCAACAGCATCGAGCTTGTCCTCGCACCTTTCGCGGGGTAGTGGGCCTTAATAAGGGATGATATGATCAAACGCTAATACACCACCGAAAACAAGGGGCGCAGAATGGCCGTCGTTGAACTGACTGAAGAGAATTTCGAACAAATCATCCAGGGCAACGACTTCGTCATTGTCGATTTCTGGGCGCCCTGGTGCGGACCCTGCCGCTCCTTTGCGCCGACCTACGAAAAGATTTCCGAGGAGTTTCCGGACATCGTCTTCGCCAAACTGAACACGGAAGACGAGCAATCCATTGCGGCCCATTTCAACATTCGCTCCATCCCAACCCTGATGCTTTTCCGCGAGCGGGTGATCATCTACGCCGAGGCGGGTGCCTTGCCCGAGGGAATGTTCCGTGATCTGATCACGAACGCCAAGGAACTGGACATGACCGAGGTCCATGCTCAGATCGCAGCGGAGCAGGGCAACGCCTGATCGGCCGAAACGCCGAGCACCCAAAACCCCGGCGCAGACGCTGACATCAATCTAGCTTCCTCATTTAACCGCAAAGAACGCAAAGGAATTCATCCAATCACCTTGCTGGTCTGAAACCTCCCCCTTCAGGGCGGGGATCAATCCGCAAGCCTCTATCCGCAGGCGGGTTTTCGCCTGGCGGATGAGGCTGGGCGCGGATTGAAACATACGCTTGTCTGGTTTTTGCCCAAGACCAGGAAGGTGGGAGCGCAGATTACAGATTGCAATCTATTGTTCTCCTTAGCGTTCTTTGCGTCCTTTGCGGTTGAAAAGAGATTTTCAGGATCAACAAATAAAGCCCCGCAGAGCGGGGCTTTTTCTTAGGTGACAGCTAACCCGAGAGGGTTACTTGTGCACACCCAGCTTTTCGCGCCAGCCGGGGAAGATCTTGTCGGCGTCGCCCGGGAAGGACTCAAAGGCGCGGGCGAATTCCTTGTGCTCCTTGGCGAACTCGATCGGATCGGCGCCGGCCTTCCAGCACTCGTAGGACTGACGTAGGGAGATCGCGCCGGCCGCCGGGCTGTCGATGTGACCGTAGGAGCCGCCACCGGAGGTGTTGATCACGTTGCCGTGGCCAAGGTTCTCGAAGAAGCCGGGCAGGCGCAGGGCATTCATGCCGCCGGAGATGATCGGGGTGGTAGCCTTCATGCCGTGCCATTCCTGATGGTAGTAAGGGCCATCCGCAGAGTCGCGCTCGATCATGTAGGCGATGTTCCTGTCATCGGCGGCGCCTTCCATCTTGCCGTAGCCCATGGTGCCTACGTGGATGCCGGAAGCACCTTGCAGGCGGGACATCTTGGACAGCACGAAGGCGGTGTAGCCGCGCAGGGCGGAAGGCGAAGTCACGGCGCCGTGGCCGGCACGGTGGTAGTGCAGGAACTGGTTGGGATACTGACGGCGGCAGGTGGTCACCATGCCGGGGCCGCCGACGTAGCCGTCGACCAAGAACGCGACCTTGTTGGCGTCCGGACCGAAGGTTTCCAGGATGTAGTCGGCGCGGGCGAGCATTTCGTAATGGTCGTCGGCGGTGATGTTGGCGGAGAACAGCTTGGCCTGGCCGGTTTCGTCCATCGCGCGCTTCATGGCGTCATAGACCAGCGGCATGACCTTCTTGGTCGGGCAGAACACCTGGTTGCCCTGGGGTTCGTCGTTCTTGATGAAATCGCCGCCCAGCCAGAACTGGTAGGCGGCATGGGCGAACGGTTCAGGACGCAGACCCAGCTTGGGCTTGATGATGGTGCCGGCGATATAGCCGCCATCAACGCGCGGGCGACCGAGGATGTCCCACATGTCGGCGATGTTCATGGCCGGGCCGTCGAACAGGCGCAGCATGGACCACGGAACATAGAAGTCGTGCATCTTCAGGCACTTGACGTCGCCCTGGCCCTGGTTGTTGCCGATGCACAGGGTGAGGAACGAAACCAGCATGGCGCGGCCGTCGAGGATATTGCGGTCGAACAGATCGATAGGATAGGCGACTTTCATCACGCCCTTGGCCTCGTCGATGAAATACACCAGTGCGTCCACGCCCTTGGTGAAGTCGTCGGTGGTGCAGACCTCGACGTTGGTACCGGTGGAGGACTCTGCGGCAATGTGCGCCGCAGTTTCCAGATAGCCATAACCAGCGGCCGGTTGCATGTGATAGGCGACCAGCACGTGCTGGTCGCCCTTGATCAGGTCTTCTTCCTTCAGGCTCAGGTCAGCGTAACGGGATGACTGGTCCATGGTGTGTTCCTCGATAAAGTGGATAAAGTGGTGGTGTTTCGCTCGGCCGGGGCCGATTTCCCTATTAAAGGCTCCTAGCCGGGGCCTCTACTCAAGTGAGTCCAGAATAGCCTTGGAAAGGCACGAAAAATATTCATTTTTTGTGATCACATGCATAAGGGAATTATTATCTGTCAGAGTAGATCAATAAGCCAACTTCGGCACCTGGTGATAAGCATGCGTCTGACCCTCCGACAATTGAGCCTGTTCGAGTCCGTAGCCAGGAACCTGAGCTTTACCCGCGCTGCGGAGGAGCTTCATCTCAGTCAGCCGGGGGTCTCCATGCAGATCGCCCAGTTGGAGCAGGCGGTGGGGCTGCCCCTGTTCGAGAAGCTGGGGAAGAAGATCTTTCTCACTGAGGCGGGGCGAGAGATGTACCACTACAGCCAGACCATCAGCCGCCAATTGCAAGAGGCGGAAGAGGTGATCGAATCCCTCAAGGGAGTGACGCGGGGCCATCTTCGCATCAGCGTGGCGACCACGGCCAACCACTTCGCCACGCGGGTACTGGCGGCGTTTACCAAGGCCTATCCCGGCACCACCTTTTCCCTGGATGTCACCAATCGCAAGACCCTGTTGGGTCAGTTGGCCAGCAACGAGACCGACCTGGTCATCATGGGGCGTCCACCGGATGGCCTGGATATCACGGCGGACGCCTTCATGGACAACCCCCTGGTGGTGATCGCACCGCCCGGGCATCCCCTGTTCGAGGCATTCAAGGCCTGCTGCGTCCCCCTATCGCGCATCCGCGAGGAAGTTTTCGTGGTACGCGAGCCGGGATCTGGTACCCGGATCGCCATGGAGCGATTCTTCAATAACCAGGGTTTTCGTCTCCAGGCCGGTATGGAGATGACCTCCAACGAGGCCATCAAGCACGCGGTGGAGGCGGGGCTGGGGCTGGGCATCGTCTCCATCCACACCATCGAGCTGGAACTGGAGACCCACCGCCTGGATGTCCTGGAGGTGGAGGACTTCCCCATCATGCGCCACTGGTACCTGGTGCAGAGCAAAGGCAAACGCCTGCCGCCCGTTGCCCAGGCCTTCAAGGAGTTTCTACGGAGCAAGGAATCGATCCACCTACTCAAGTCACCTGTGCGCCACCCGGTGGCCGAAGCGGCGAAATCGCTTTAGAGCGAGACCTGCCCCACCCTCTGTGCCTGCTTTATCTCTTTGAGTTCGGCACAGGGAGGATGGAAAATAGCGGTTCATAGGAGGTTCTTGCAATACTGCAAGAACCTCAGGGTTCAGGGATGAACCGCCATTTTTCATTGGCGACAAGCCATTGGAAAATGAAGAAAAACGAAAATCGCATTTTTGTTTTTCGTCTTGCAAAATGGTCAGGACGGCCATTTTGCAAGTTCATCATAGATATTGAGCAATCCGATGGAAGACTTAAAGACCTCCGAGGCATGGCGCATCTTTCGCATCCAGGCGGAGTTGATCGACGGCATCGAGACCCTGAACTACGTGGGACCGGCGGTCTCGCTCTTCGGCAGCTCACGCGCTGAGCCCAATAATCCCTACTACAAGGCAGCGGTCGCAGTGGCCAGGGGCCTTGCCGACAACGGCTTTTCTGTCATTACCGGGGGTGGCCCTGGCATCATGGAGGCGGGCAACCGGGGGGCCAAGGTGGGCAAGGGACAATCCATCGGTTTGAATATCCAATTGCCGAGGGAGCAGCATCCCAACAACTTTCAGGACCTGAATCTCCATTTCCGCTACTTTTTCGTGCGCAAGCTGATGTTCGTGAAGTACGCCATGGCCTATGTCATCTTTCCTGGCGGTTTCGGCACCATGGACGAGTTGTTCGAGTCGCTGACCCTGATGCAGACCGGCAAGATCCGCCGGTTTCCGGTAGTGCTGTTCGGCACCGAATTCTGGTCCGGCCTGGTGAACTGGATGCGGGACAGGATGCGGAAGGAGGATTACATCGACGAGCAGGACTTCGGCCTTTTCGCCATTGTCGATGATCCCCTGGATGTGGTGCGAATCATCCAGTCCTTCCGTGAAAAGATGCGTTTGGATGAGGCGGAGCTCACGCGCCGCATGACCGACCAGACCCCCTGACCACCTCTCCCCCCGCCCATACAGGTTAACTAAAGCATGAACGAAAAAAATGGCGTGCCCCGCAGCCCCGTCGTCCTGATCATCCTGGACGGCTTCGGCGTCAATCCCGGCAAGGCAAACAACGCGGTCTATCTGGCCCGGACCCCCAATCTGGACCGCTATCTGGCCAGCCATCCCCATGCCACACTGGACGCCTCGGGTCATGCGGTCGGTCTGCCGGTGGGGCAGATGGGGAACTCCGAGGTGGGTCATCTGACCCTGGGGGCCGGGCATCTGGTGCGACAGGATCTGGTCTGTATCGACGACAGCATTCGTGACCACAGCTTCGAGCGCAATCCCGCCCTGGTGGCAGCCGTCGAGCGGGCGGCGGCGGCCGGACGGCCTCTCCATCTGGCCGGACTGGTATCCGAGGGCGGGGTCCATAGCCACATGCGCCATATCCATGCCCTGATCGACCTATGCAACCAACGGGGCGTTCCGCCCCTGCTACACATGATTACGGACGGCCGCGACACCCCGCCCCAATCGGCACTGACTGATGTTATCGCCCTCCAGGGCCGCATTGAGCAGGCCGGGGGAAAGGTGGCAACAGTCATCGGTCGCTATTACGGCATGGACAGAGACCATCGCTGGGACCGGACCGAGTTGGCCTGGCGCACCCTGGTGCTGGGCGAGGGTGCGCGGGCGGAGGGCGCCCGGCAAGCTATCGAGAACTCCTATGCCGGGGGGGTGACGGACGAATTCATCCGCCCCACTGTGATCGGTGATTACCGGGGAATGGCGGACGATGATGTCCTGATCTTCTTCAATTTCCGCAAGGACCGTCCCCGCCAGATCCTCTCGGCCCTCTTTAAGGAGGACTTCGCCGATTTTGCCCGCCCCCGTTTCCCCCGGCTCCACATCACCTGCATGATGGCCTACGACCGGACCTTCGGCCTGCCCTATGCCTTCGAGCCTGAGAAACCCAAGGCGAGCCTGACGCGGACGATCAGCGAGGCGGGCATCCCCCAGTTCCATTGCGCCGAGACTGAGAAATACGCCCACGTCACCTTCTTCTTCAACGGCGGCAACCCGGACACAATGCCCGGCGAGGTCCACAAGCTGATCCCCTCGCCCAGGGTGGCCACCTATGACCTCCAGCCGGAGATGAGCGCCTTCGAGGTCGCCAACAGGGTGACAGAGGCCATTTGCAGCGGGGAGTACGGTTTTGTCCTGGTCAATTTCGCCAACGGCGACATGGTGGGCCATACTGCCGTGGCGGAGGCCGTGGTGGCGGCAGTTGAGGCCCTGGACCGGGCAGTCGGCCAGGTGCTGGATGCCGCTGTGGAGAATGGCTATTCGGTGATTCTGACCGCAGACCACGGCAACTGCGAGGAGATGATCGACCCCGCGACCCAGTCGCCCCATACCCAGCACACAGCTTATCCGGTGCCCTGCCTGGTCATCGACGAGGTGCCCTGGCAATTGGCGACCGGCGGTGGCATTGCCAATATCGCGCCGACGGTGCTGGAACTCATGGGGCTTCCCAAACCGCCTGAGATGATCGATTCTTTGCTGTTAAAAGCGGTCAGCGGTGGCAGGCCGGCCGCTTACGGGTAAGTTGCCGCGTTTTCCATGATCTTTTGGCGGGCGACTCCCGGGCCTATCGGTTAACATTACCCCTTTTAGCCCGAGTCAAGGAACATGAGCGAGACCTCGTCATCCACCGAAAGATATCCGCTGTTGCGGCAACTGGATGACCCGGAGGGATTGCGTCGCCTGGAGCCCCGACAGCTTCCGAGCCTGGCCGAGGAGCTGCGCGACTACCTGATCCAGACCGTCTCCCGGACCGGCGGCCACCTGGCTGCCGGGCTCGGCGTGGTCGAACTGACCCTCGCCCTGCACTATATCTTCAATACCCCCGATGACCGGCTGGTGTGGGATGTGGGCCATCAGGCCTACCCCCACAAGATACTCACCGGCCGCCGCGATCACATGGAGACCCTGCGGCAGAAGGGCGGGGTGTCGGGCTTCCCCAGGCGTTGCGAATCCCCCTACGACACCTTCGGCGTGGGCCACTCCAGCACCTCCATCAGCGCAGCCCTGGGCATGGCCCTTGCCGCCAGGGCAGCGGGCGACAGCCGCTGCTCCATCGCCGTGATCGGGGACGGCGCCCTCTCCGGCGGCATGGCACTGGAGGCCCTGAATCACGCGGGCTCCATGCCGGAGATCAACCTCCTGGTGATCCTCAACGACAATGACATGTCCATCTCCAAGCCGGTCGGGGCGGTCAGCAACTACCTGGCGCGCGTCCTTTCCAGCCGCTTCTACAACAGTGTGCGCGACGGCAGCAAGGCCACCCTGGGCCGCATTCCCGGCATGCTCCATTTCATGGGGCGCTGGGAGGAACACATGAAGGGCATGGTGATGCCGGGCACCTTCTTCGAGGAGCTGGGCTTCACCTACATCGGCCCCGTGGACGGCCATGACCTGGGCAATCTCCTGACCACCCTGGGCAACATGAAGAACATGCGCGGCCCGCGCCTATTGCATGTAGTGACCCAGAAGGGCAAGGGCTATCGGCCGGCGGAGTGCGATCCCTGCGTCTACCACGGGGTGAGCCCCTTCGATCCCGACACAGGCGAGATGAACGGCTCCAGCGGCAAGCTGACCTACACCAAGGTGTTCGGCCAATGGCTCTGCGATGCCGCCGAGGCCGATGAGCGTCTGGCGGCGATCACCCCCGCCATGTGCGAGGGCTCCGGCATGGTGGAGTTTGCCAAGCGTTTTCCCGGCCGTTTCTTCGACGTGGGCATCGCCGAGCAGCATGCCGTCACCCTGGCGGCCGGCATGGCCTGTGACGGACTCAAGCCCCTGGTGGCCATCTATTCGACCTTCCTGCAACGCGCCTACGATCAACTTGTACACGATGTGGCCTTGCAGAATCTCGATGTCACCTTCGCCATCGACCGCGCCGGACTGGTGGGGGCGGACGGCCCCACCCACGCCGGCTCCTTCGATCTGGCCTACTGCCGCACCATCCCGAACCTGGTGGTCATGGCCCCCGGTGACGAGGCGGAGTGCCGGCTGATGTTGCAGACCGCCTACGAATACCGGGGGCCGGCGCTGGTGCGCTATCCGCGCGGCGCCGGCCCCGGCGTATCGGTGGAGACCGGCCTTGGGACCCTGCCGATCGGCAAGGGCGAGATACGGCGCCAAGGTAAACGCCTGGCCCTGCTCGTCTTCGGCACCCCGCTCGCCCTGGCCCTGGAGGTGGCGTCGCAGCTCGACGCCACTGTGGCCAACATGCGCTTCGTCAAGCCCCTGGACGAACAACTCCTGGCGGAACTGGCCGATGGCCACGAACTGCTGCTGACCCTGGAAGAGAACGCGGTCCAGGGCGGGGCCGGTTCCGCCGTAAACGAATGGCTGGCCGCCACCGGCCGGATCAGGCGCATCCTCAACCTGGGCCTGCCCGACCGCTATATCGAACAGGGGACCCAGGCCGAACAGTGGCGGGAAGCCGGACTCGACAGCGCCTCCGTCCTGGCCGCGGCACGGGGGCTGTTGGCGGAAGCCGCCCCACCCTGACAACCCGTCCTGTAGGAGCGCCTTGCAGGCGCGATCTTCACCACCCCAACCGCGCCTGCAAGGCGCTCCTGTGGGTTGTTGCACAACAAGGGCTCCCGACCCATGGTTCCAATGAACTCGCCCGACATCCTGGGGACCATTGTCCAGATGGGCGCCCTGATCCTGTGCGGCCTGGGCTGGCGCCTCCTGCGACCGGCCGGGCTGGAGGCAGCGGAGACCCGTAAAGTCCTTACCAGCCTGGTCTATTATCTGCTGCTGCCGGCCCTGGTCTTGGCGGTCCTCTGGCGGACCCCGCTGGGGCTTGATTCCCTGCGCATTTCCTTTGTCGCGGCTGGCGGCATCCTGCTGGGGATGCTCCTCACCGGGCTCGGCTGCCGGCTCTGCGGCTCGCCCCCCGCCATGGTTGGAGCCATGATTCTGGCTGCCTCCTTTCCCAACGCCACTTACATGGGTCTGCCCGTGCTGCAAAAGCTGTTCGGGGAGGCGGGGCGCGGTATCGCCGTGCAATATGATCTCTTCGCCTGTACGCCGCTACTGCTGACCCTGGGAGTCCTGACGGCGCGGCATTTCGGTCAGGGTCAGGGCGGAAATCCCTTGCCGGACCTGCTTCGGGTGCCGCCCCTCTGGGCCGCCATCCTGGCGGTTGGACTCAATCTTGCGGGCGTTCCGCTCCATCCCTGGGTGGCCGATTGGCTCAATCTGTTGGCCGCTGGCGTTGTCCCCCTGATGCTCTTTTCCCTTGGGCTCAGCCTGCGCTGGGACACCTGGCGGCTGTCACAGGCACCCGCCATGGCCTTGGTCTCCCTAGTGCAGATGTTTCTTATCCCGCTGTTCGTTTGGGGCCTGGGGGCCTGGATCGGGCTTGAGGGCGTCCACCACCAGGGCGCCGTGCTGGAAGCCGCCATGCCGAGCATGGTGCTCGGCATGGTTCTCTGCGACCGCTTCCACCTGGACTCCGGTTTCTACGCCGCCGCCGTGACCCTGACCACGGCGCTGAGCCTGGTGACCCTGCCGTTCTGGTATGGCCTGCTGACCGTATGAATGAAACCTACCGTTGTCTGAATGCGCTCCCGGCCGGGCTGGGGTAGCATTGCACACCTTGCTGGCAGCAGGCTTCACCCGCCACGCCGTAGCCCGTCAGCCATGCCAGCTGGGGCGCCCACAACCGACTGACGAAGGAATGCCATGACACCCTAACAACGACAACACATCATCGAAATTCTGCGGGCCGGCGGCGAAGTCGCGCCGGAGTGGTCACGCATCCTGTTTCCGCCCGAGAAGCGGGAATATGAGCTGGTCTATCACGGCAAGGAGCGCGAGGAAGACGTCATCGCCAACACCCTGGCCGTGCCCTTGCAGCCGGTACGCACCTTCAACAAGAACGGCGTGGAATGGCACAACAAGCTGATCTTCGGCGACAACCGGCAAGCGATGAAAACCCTGCTGGAAATGAAGCGGCGCGGTGATCTGTGCAATGCCGACGGCACGCCGGGAGTGCGGTTGGTGTATATCGACCCGCCGTTTGCGACGATGCGAGATTTTGAAGGCTCTCAGGAGCAGAAGGCTTACCAAGACAAGGTTGCCGGTGCTGCGTTCTTGGAGTTCCTAAGGAAGAGACTATTGCTCTTGCGCGAACTACTGTCTGACGATGGGAGTATTTACATCCATCTCGATAACCGGCGATCTCAGTACGCCAAAGTCCTTGCCGATGAGATTTTTGGAGAAGGCAACTTCCGAAACGCAATCGTGTGGAAACGAAGTGATGCACATAGCGACATAGCTCAGGGCGCATTACATTTTGGCAGCAGGGTATACGACACCATTCTCTATTACACGCGCAGTGATCGTAGCAGGCCTCAGGGCAAACGCACGAAATCACGCTGAAATACAGTGACTTATCACACACTTTCCGTGCCGACCGTCTATTTAGGGGTTAAATGGGTAGGATATGGCAGATATATTGGCATGAAAATATCACCAAAAATCCGCCCCACCGTAACCCATTGATAAAACAGCTATATTTCATGCGTTTGCCCTGTAGCAGGCCTAATCCGATATATTATAGAAGGCGCAGAGCAAGACCTGATAATCATCTAGCCGCCTCCTCACCCCGGCGGTATCGTCGAGTTTATGAAGACTTGTCGAACCACTGAAGAGAGGAGACGTGCCATGAAACTGTATTCTGGAATCGATCTGCACTCAAACAACAGTGTG
>JAHJDE010000113.1 GCA_018812525.1 Gammaproteobacteria bacterium | reverse complement strand
GCAAGGCCTTAGGGATCGGGGGCTCGCGAGTTGAAACCACCTTCTGCGCGAGTGAGTATGATTGAAGAGCCCGGTGCGGGAAAACCGCACGCCGGGATCTGTGCAGGGGTCGTCGGGTAACCGGCGCTCCTACTGCGACGGGACTCTTTGCGATTTTTTTGGTTAAACGAGGCATTCAGGTAGGGGCATGAAGGGGATAGAACGCACCGAAACGGGATACCAGCCACTGACGGCTCTGGCGCAGGGGTTCATCGCCCCGGCCCTCACCCCCGGCGGTTTCGCGGTGGACGCCACCCTGGGCAATGGCCAGGATTGCCTGTTCCTGGCCCAGGGGGTTGCACCGAATGGCCTTGTCTTTGGTTTTGACATCCAGGTCGGCGCCATCGACCTGACGCGCCAGCGGTTAGGTCCAGCGGGGCTGGAATCCTTCGTCAGGCTCTTCCACGAGGGCCATGAGCGAATGGGGGAGCGGCTGGCAGGCCGGTATTTGGGGCGGATTCAGGCCATCATGTTCAACCTGGGCTACCTCCCCGGCGGCGACAAGGGCCTCGTCACCCGCTCCGATACAACCCGGCAAGCCCTGGATGCCTGCGATATCCTGTTGAAACCGGGCGGACGGCTGAGCATCCTGGCCTATACCGGACACCCTGGCGGAGACTGCGAGGCGGATCTGGTGGAAAAGTGGCTGAACGGCCTCGATCCGGCCCGTTGGCGTCATGAAACCATCCGCCCCGAATCGGCCCGGAGGCCACCCAGACTCCATTGCTGCGAAAGGATTCGGGATCGGATCTAGGGCGACAGGGGCGAGGCTCCGGGCCTCACCCCCCCAACTCCATCACCCCGTCCATCTCCACCGCCGCTCCCCTTGGCAGGGAAGCCACGCCGATGGCTGCGCGCGCCGGATAGGGTTCGTTGAAGTACTCCGCCATGACCTGGTTGACCCGCGGGAAATTTGCCAGGTCGGTCAGAAAGACATTGAGCTTGACCAGATCCGTCAGGCTCCCGCCGGCGGCCTGGGCCACGGCCTGGAGATTGTCGAAGACCCGGCGGATCTGGGCCTCCATATCCCCCGTCAGCATCTCCATGGTCTCGGGGATCAGGGGGATCTGCCCCGACAGATAGACGGTATTGCCAACCTTGACCGCCTGGGAGTAGGTGCCGATGGCCTGTGGCGCCCGCTCGGTACGAATGATCTCTCTGTTCATGTTTCCCCTTTATGCTTCAGAATGTTGTGGAAGTCCTTAGGAGCTATCCGGAAATAAGTTGGACTATATCGCGCTCAGATGAGGAACTTGCAAAATGGCCTTCCTGGCCATTTTGCAAGGCGAAAACGAAAAATGCGATTTTTCGTTTTCTTCATTTTCAATGGCTTAGGCCATTGAAAATGGCGGTTCATCCCTGAACCGCAAGAGGTTCTTGCAGTTTTCAAGAACCTCGAATCGCTGATAAATACCAGTAGGTCAGAAACAGGCACAATGAGAAATCGCAACAATGGGCAAACATCATGCGTTGTACACCTGAGGCCTATCCAGGCAGGGGTTGTCGGTCTGTTGGGGCAAAGGGCGATGCCTACCGGCAATAAACGACGCGGTTCCGCCCAAGATTCTTAGCCGAGTACAGGGCCTTGTCCGCCGAGTTGAGCAGGAGATCCATGTTGTCCCCGCTGGTGGGGTAGGCGGCGACGCCGATGCTGCATGTCAGGCTCAGCTTCGTTCCATCCGGTAGCGCGATGGGGCTGTCGGCGATGGTGGCGCGTATGCGTTCCGCGCTGACGAGGGCCATCTCCACGCGCGTCTCGGGCATGATGATGAGGAACTCCTCACCGCCGAAGCGGGCGACATAGTCGATGGTGCGCACCGAATTCTTCAGGATCTCGGCGAGGCTGACCAGCACGATATCCCCGGCTTGGTGTCCATGCTGGTCGTTGATGTTCTTGAAGAGGTCGATGTCCAGCAGCAGGACGCCCAGGTTGTGGCCATAGCGTCTGGCGCGCTCGATCTCCACCTCCAGCAGGGCAGTCATCTGGTTGCGGTTGAAGAAGTCGGTCAGGGCGTCGTGGGTCGCCATGTGTTCCAGTTCCTGCTGGTAGTGCTTGATCTCCGTATAGTTGTTCCTCATCTGAAAACCGATAAAGCCGATGGCCAGTATCCCCGCCGCCCAGGCGGTGCCATAGGCCAGATAGAGGTACGGGGCCGCCTTGAGTTCGGCCCATGGCGTCCATTGACCGCTGGGGTCGGGCGGGGGCTGATGGCGGGACTCGCACTGCCGTGCCCAGCGGAGCTGCTCGGCCTGGAGCTGGGCCTGATTCAGGTGCCATTGCAGGAAGAGGGCGAACAGCAGGGTCCAGGAACCCCAGAGGAGGAGGGTGGTATTGCGCGCCAGCCTGTTGATCCACCGATGGCGGCTGTGGTTGCCTTGCTGCTTCATGGCGTCATGGGCCTGTTGGATCGTCCTGTTTCAGCTCGCTACCCGCCCCGCCGGGGCCACCCCTCCGTCAGGAGATGGCGGCCAGCTCGGCGATCGGTCCCTCGTTCTTTGCCTCGACCTTTTCGTAGAGGTCGTAGAGGGCGGCCTGCAAGGCCTCCTCGATGACCGGATGGTAGAAGGGCATGCGCAGCAGTTCGCCGACCCTCATCTCCTTCTGGATGCACCAGGCCAGCAGATGGGCCAGGTTTTCCCCCTTGGGGCAGACCATCTCGGCGCCCAGGAGCCGTCCGCTTTTCTTTTCGGCGTAGAGCCTCAGGATGCCCTTGTTCTTCCCCATGATCATGGCCCGGCCCACCGGCGTGAAGCGGACCTCGCCGATGGCGCAGCGTTCCAGGTCCAGATTGGACCAGCGGGCGCCCACCTGGCAGACGTTGGGGTCGCAGAAATTGATGCTGAGCGGGGTCTTGCGGCGGAAGGCGGTGAGGGTGCCGGAAACGGCATTGTGTCCGGCGATGCGCCCCTCGTCCCCGGCCTCGTGCAGCAGGGCGCGCACACCATTGGCGTCGCCGGCGATAAAGACGGGGAGCTGGCCGACCTGCATGGTGGTGGGGTTGAAGGGGGGGATGCCCCGCGAATCCAATTCGACCCCCAGGGCCTTGAGGTTCAGACGCTCAAGGTTGGGTCGACGCCCCAGGCTGGCGAGGACCTTGTCGACAACCACAGTCCTCGCCCCGGCGCTGACCCGGAGCTTGCCGTTGGCCTCACGGGTGATCTCGGCCGCCTCGCCCAGCCAGATGGGAAACTCCTTGCCGAGGATCTCCACCACCATCCTGGCCACTTCCGGGTCATCCACCCCGCCGATGGTTTTCAACTGATCGATGCCGGTCAGGTCGATGCCGAGACGGCTCAGGGCCTGGCCGATCTCCAGGCCGATCACGCCGAGGCCGATCACGGCCATGGACTTTGGCAGGTTCTCCTGTTCGAACAGGCTGTCCGTGGTGAGAATATCGTCACCAAATGCCTGCCAGGGACGGGGTATGATGGGTGTCGAACCTGTGGCGATGATGACCTTGCGGGCGCGGATGCGGCGGCCGTCGCTCAATTCGAGCAGATTGGGGTCCAGGAAATGGGCGTGTTGCGGGATGAAATGCTCCGCGTCCATCTTTTCCGTGCTGTTGGCGACGACGCGGCCGACGAAGCTGTCCCGCATGTGGCGCACATAGTCCATGACCTCGGGGATATCGATCCGGTCCTTGCCGCCTTCGAGTCCGTAACGGCTCAGGATGGCATGGCGGTGGAGATCCTCCGCCACCTGGATCAATGCCTTCGACGGCATGCAGCCGACGCGGGCGCAGGTGGTGCCGATCTCACCGCCGTTGATCAGCACCCAGGACTTGCCGGAGGGACGCACCCTGGCCAGGGCATAGAGGCCGGCGCTGCCGGAACCGATGATGGCGACATCCACAATGCGTGCTTCCACTGAATTCTCCTGGACGATTGAACCCGTTATTCATGAAAATGATAGACGTCTTCCAGATTCTGCGAAACCCGATTATCCTGGAATCCACGCTTGACCACCCGGGAACAGCCATGACACCGTGGATTCCACATTGTTGTCCTTGCCCTTGAGATCATTCTGCGGGGAACGCGTTTTTGGATAAAATTTACCTTCCGGGAAGGAAAGAATCCTCGTCCCTCCTGGACCGCTATCTGAGGGCCGTGCAGCGACATGGCCTGCATCCCGATCAGGAGCAGATGCTCGCGATCCGGGAGTTCAACCGTCTCTGGGGCGACCTGGAGCACAACAACCGCAGCCTGTGGTGGCCCTGGCGTCCGACCGTTTCCCGGCAGGGGATCTACCTTTGCGGCGAACCGGAACGCGGCAAGACCTGGATGATGGATTTCTTCTACGACGCCGTCCCCCGGCGCAAGAAGCGCCGCCTCCATTTCGACTATTTCATGGACGATGTCCATCGCCGCCTCTATGGAGTGAAGCGGCTGTCCAACCCCATGCAGCAGGTGGTGAAGGACCTGGCCTATGAGGCGCCCCTGCTCTGCATCGATGATCTCGATGTCTCTGACCTGGATGACGCAGCGATCCTGGCCGAATTGCTGCAGGGGCTGTTCAAGGAGGGGGTGACTCTGGTGACCACTGCGAGCCAGCACCCCGAGGAACTCTACCGGCACGGGCTGTTACGTTCGAACTTCCTGCCCGCCATTAACCTGCTGAAAGAACACACCAGGATCATTGACCTCAGCGGGGAGCCGATCCAGCGCCAGGAATCTCTAGAGGTGGTCAGGGTCTATCACCACCCGGTGGACGAGATCGCCGAGTTGCGCATGGCGGAGGAGTTCATCCGGCTGGCGTCAGGCAGGACCGAGGCCGACGGCCTCATCAGGCTTCACACCCAGGAACTCCCGTTCTGCAAAAGGGCAGAGGGGCTGATCTGGTTCGAGTTCGAGGCGCTCTGCGGTCCCATGCGGACCCAGAACGACTATCTTGCCCTCGCCCGCCGGCATCATACCCTCTTCCTCTCCAACATCCCCCGCATGGATGGCAGTCAAGATGAGAAGGCCCGCCGCTTCATCTTCCTGATCGACAGCCTGTACGGGGAGGGAGTCAAGCTGATAGCCAGCTCCAATTTCGAACCCGAGCGACTCTACTGCGGCGAACGCCTCGCCTTCGACTTCAAACGCACTATCCGCCTGCTACATGAGATGCAGACAGACAGCTATAGGAACCAATGAGTCAGCGTCAATTTCCAAGATATTTTCAGGTCTTTTCCAAAACCTACCCCTAATTTTTGTACCGCTAGTAACCATTCAGATCGCCCAAAAAGCCGGTCGACCTGAATAGTTACTACCGCTATTGGCTTACTTCTCTCACTGACACGCCCCCTAATTTTCCGGGTTTATCCGTTTCACGGGTGAAATTATGGGGTGGAAAAATACGCGCAGATAATTGCTGGCGGTCCTGGCATAGGGTTGCGCGCGGGGTTGATGAGTCAGTATCATGCACGGCTTACTTCGTTTTTGCCGTGCTTTTCGCTGCCAGGGGTGGGTTCTGGCGATCTGTGCGACTACATGGCGGGATTGGAGGGGCGTTCGCTGCCGCGCTTGGCTGCATGCGTATGACTGGATTGGCCCCCCTCGTTTCGCACCAGTTTTCATCTTGGGCAACCCATTAACAGACAGCAACGGCTGTCGGAGAGGAAATCGATGCAAGTTTCGATTGAGACGGGCGAGGGCCTGGAACGTCGCATGACCGTGGAACTGCCGGCCGAGAAGGTGCGGCAGGAAGTGGACAAGCGTTTGCAGAACATGACGCGCACCGTCCGTATCGACGGTTTTCGCCCCGGCAAGGCCCCCCTGCGGGTCATTCGCCAGCGCTACGGTCAGCCGGTGCGTCAGGATGTGATCGGCGATCTTATCCAGTCGAGCTTCTTTGAGGCTGCCGCCAAGGAAAACCTCAAGCCCGCCGGTCTCCCCCGCATCGATGACCTGGATGTCGACGCCGCCCGTTACACCGCCGTGTTCGAGGTGATGCCGGAGGTTGAACCCGTCGATATGAGCGGCATTACCCTCAAGCGTCCCAAGGTCGAGGTGACCGACACCGATGTCGATGCCATGGTAGAGAACCTGCGCCGGCAGCGTGCCTCCTGGGCCATGGTGGAGCGGGCCGCCGCCCATGGCGATCAGGTGCTGATCAGCTTCAAGGGTTTCATCGGTGGAGAGGCCTTCGAGGGCGGCTCCGCCGAGAATGTCCCCGTGGTCCTGGGGGTCGGCAGCCTGATCAATGGCTTCGAGGAGGGGCTGGTCGGTGCCCAGGCCGGTGACAACCGCTCCCTGGAGCTGAAATTCCCCGAGGACTATCGGGTCCAAAGCCTGGCCGGTAAGGACGCCACCTTCGAGGTGGAGTTGAAGGAGGTGCGGCAGCAGGTATTGCCCGAGATCGACGCCGATTTCGTCAAGTCCTTCGGCGTGCAGGGCGAGGACCTGGCCGCCCTTCAGGCCGACGTGCGCATGAACATGGAGCGGGAGCTTCGCCAGAAGCTACGGTCCAGCCTCAAGGAACGGGTGCTGGAAGCCCTGTTCGAGACGAACAAGCTCGATCTGCCCCAGGCCATGGTCGATGAGCAGGCCACTGCGATGCGGGATCAGACCAAACAGAGCATGAAGCAGCGCGGCCAGACTAGCTCCTTCGAGCTGCCCATCGAGCTGTTCCGCGACCAGGCCCGCCGGCGCGTTGCCGTCGGGCTGCTGGTGGCCGAGATCATCAAGCGCAACGACATCAAGGTGGATCAGGAGCGGGTCCGGACGACCATCGAGGAGTTTGCCCAGAGCTACGAGAAGCCGGCGGAATTCATCGACCAGTACAGCAACAATGCCCAATACCGATCCTCCGTGGAGCACCTGGTGCTTGAGGATCAGGTGGTGGATTGGGTGATGGGGCAGGTGCAGGTCGAGGACGAGTCCTTCGATTTCAATGGTTTCATGAATCCTAAGGGCCAGGAATAGTCCATGTACGATCGTTTCGCGAAAAGCGCCCTTGACACGACGGCCCTGGGGCTGGTCCCCATGGTGGTGGAACAGACCTCGCGCGGTGAGCGGGCCTATGACATTTACTCCCGCCTGCTCAAGGAGCGGGTCATCTTCCTGGTGGGGCCGGTCGAGGACCACATGGCCAACCTGGTCGTGGCCCAGTTGCTGTTCCTGGAGTCGGAGAATCCCGACAAGGATATCCATCTCTACATCAACTCGCCGGGCGGCTCCGTCACGGCGGGCATGGCCATCTACGACACCATGCAGTTCGTCAAGCCCGATGTGAGTACCATGTGCATCGGCCAGGCGGCCAGCATGGGCGCCTTGCTGCTGACGGGCGGCACCGCAGGCAAGCGTCACGCCCTGCCGAATTCGCGCATGATGATCCATCAGCCCCTGGGCGGTTTCCAGGGCCAGGCCACCGACATTGAGATCCACGCCAGGGAGATCCTGCTGCTGCGCGACAAACTAAACGCCATCCTCGTCAAGCATACCGGGCAGGAAATATCAGTGATCGAGCGCGACACGGAGCGCGACAACTTCATGGGGTCGGAGGATGCGGTCAAGTTCGGTCTGATCGATAAGGTCATCCAGGAGCGCGTACGGGCTGCTGCCTGAGGCCCTGATTTTGATCGGTAAATCCGGCGACGCCGCCCTCAGGGCGGCGTCTTCGTTTCCCTTCCTCCCTTGTGCTGACTCTGACTGAATCCCTGTAAGCGGCCGGGTAGCTCTATTTGCGGGATAGTCACAATCAGTTATGATTCCTTCGGATTGGCGGGTTATGCGCTGCTCCGCCGCCATTTCACGGCGGGCGCGGCCGGCCCCATGTAGTTGAGAGGTAAAGAATGGCGAGTGATCATCGTGGCAAGGACGACAGCAAGGTTCTCTACTGTTCCTTCTGTGGCAAAAGCCAGCATGAAGTGAAAAAACTGATAGCGGGGCCTTCGGTCTTCATCTGCGACGAGTGTGTCGAGCTCTGCAACGACATCATCAGGGAGGAGATGGACGATGTGGATATAGATTCCCGCAATTCCCTGCCCAAGCCCCACGAGATCAAGGAGACCCTGGACCAGTACGTCATCGGCCAGAATGGCGCCAAGAAGGTCCTGTCGGTGGCGGTCTACAACCACTTCAAGCGTCTCGAATCCAAGGGGCGGAAGGACGAAGTGGAGATCGCCAAGAGCAATATCCTGCTGATCGGTCCCACGGGCTCCGGCAAGACCCTCTTGGCCGAGACCCTGGCCCGCCTGCTCAATGTCCCCTTCACCATCGCCGACGCCACCACGCTGACCGAGGCGGGCTATGTGGGCGAGGATGTGGAGAACATCATCCAGAAGCTCCTGCAGAAGTGCGACTACGATGTGGAGAAGGCCCAGACCGGCATCGTCTACATCGATGAAATCGACAAGATCTCGCGCAAATCGGAGAACACCTCCATCACCCGTGACGTATCGGGCGAGGGGGTGCAGCAGGCCCTGCTCAAGCTGATCGAGGGGACCGTCGCCTCCGTCCCCCCCCAGGGTGGGCGTAAGCATCCCCAGCAGGAATTCCTGCAAGTGGATACCTCCAATATCCTTTTCATCGTCGGCGGCGCATTCGCCGGGCTGGAGAAGGTGATCCGCGACCGCTCCGAGAAGGGCGGCATCGGCTTCTCCGCCGAGGTGCGCAGCAAGGACGACAAGCGCAACCTGGGTCAGGTGATCAGTGCTGTCGAGCCCGAGGATCTGATCAAGTACGGCCTGATCCCGGAATTCGTCGGGCGTCTGCCCGTGGTGGCCACCCTGGAGGAGCTGGACGAGGCCGCTCTGGTCCTGATCCTGAAGGAGCCGAAGAACGCCCTCACCAAGCAGTACGCCCGTCTGTTCGAGATGGAGGGGGTCGAGCTGGAATTCCGGGACGACGCGCTGCGCTCCATTGCCCGCAAGGCCATGAAGCGCAAGACCGGCGCGCGCGGCCTGCGCACTATCCTCGAACATATCCTGCTGGATACCATGTATGACCTGCCGACCATGGACGGCGTCAGCAAGGTGGTTGTGGACGAGTCCGTCGTCTCCGGCGAGACCAGCCCTTTCATCCTCTACAGCTCCATGCGCGAAAAGCAGCAGCGGGCGGCGGCGGATTGAGTCAAGCCCCCAGCCTCGCCGAGGTTGAAGCGGCGGGGCGGCGACCCCATGTGTTTCCCGAAGGTCGGTCTTCCGCCCGAATGAACATCCGTGGAGGTTCCTGCAAAACGGCAGGGACCTCCATTTTTTCCCGAATCCTGTTGAGCACGCGGGCCAGGGCCCTGGTAGCGAGATTTCCCGAGGAGAAGTCATGGGAGTGATCGATAAGACGAAGAATCTGGTGATAGAGGGCAGCATCCTGCCCGTACTGCCCCTGCGCGACGTGGTGGTCTATCCCCACATGGTGATCCCCCTCTTTGTTGGCCGGGACAAGTCGATCCGGGCACTGGACAACGCCATGCAGGACAACAAGCAGATCCTGCTGGTGGCGCAGAAGAGCGCCGAGGTGGACGAGCCCAGGGCCGCTGATCTCTACCGCATCGGAACCCTGGCCAACATCCTGCAAATGCTCAAGTTGCCCGATGGCACCGTCAAGGTGCTGGTGGAGGGCAACCGCCGGGCGAAACTCCATCGCCTTCTGGAGGTGGAAGGCTATTTCTCCTCCGGGGTGGACGCCATGGAGGATGTGCTCAATCTCGACGAGCGCGAGATCGAGGTCCTGATGCGCACCGCGCTCGGGCTGTTCGATCAGTACGTCAAGCTCAACAAAAAGGTCCCGCCGGAGGTACTGACCTCCCTGGGCAGCATCGACGAGCCCAGCCGGCTGGCCGATACCATGGCTGCCCATATGTCCCTCAAGCTGCCCGAGAAGCAGCACGTCCTCGAAATCGCCGATGTGCGCGAGCGCTTCGAGCACCTGATGGTGCTCATGGAGGGCGAGAACGACCTGTTGCAGATGGAGAAGCGCATCCGCGTCCGGGTCAAGAAGCAGATGGAGAAGAACCAGCGCGAGTACTACCTGAACGAGCAGATGAAGGCGATCCAGAAGGAGCTGGGCGAGCTGGACGAGGCCCCGAACGAGATCGAGGAGATCGGCCGCCGCATCGAGAAGGCGGGCATGCCCAAAGAGGCCCGTAACAAGGCCCAGGGGGAACTCAACAAACTCAAGCTCATGTCGCCCATGTCCGCCGAGGCGACCGTGGTGCGCAATTACCTGGATACCCTGGTCAATGTCCCCTGGAAGAAGCGCACCAAGATATGCAACGACCTGGGTGCCGCCGAGGCGGTGCTGGAGGCCGATCACTACGGCCTGGAGAAGGTCAAGGAACGAATCCTGGAGTATCTGGCCGTGCAGCAGCGGGTGCGCAAGCTGAAGGGGCCGATCCTCTGCCTGGTGGGTCCGCCCGGCGTGGGCAAGACCTCCCTGGGGCAATCCATCGCCCGCGCCACCAGTCGCAAATTCGTGCGCATGGCCCTGGGCGGTGTCAGGGACGAGGCCGAAATCCGGGGCCACCGGCGCACCTATATTGGCGCCCTGCCCGGTAAGATCGTGCAGAACCTCATCAAGTCGGAGACCAAGAACCCGCTCTTCCTGCTCGACGAGATCGACAAGATGGCCATGGACTTTCGCGGCGACCCTGCATCGGCCCTGCTGGAGGTGCTCGACCCCGAGCAAAATCACACCTTCCAGGACCACTACCTGGAGGTGGACTTCGATCTCTCGGAGGTGATGTTCGTTGCCACGGCCAATACCCTGAATATACCCCCGGCCCTGCTGGACCGTATGGAGGTCATCCGTCTCTCCGGCTACACCGAGGATGAGAAGATCCATATCGCCCAGCGCTACCTCGTCCCCAAGCAGTTGGCCAACAACGGCCTCAAGGAGGCCGAGGTCGAGATCCGGGAGTCGGTGATTCGCGACATCATCCGCTACTACAACCGCGAGGCCGGGGTGCGCAACCTGGAGCGCGAGATCGCCAAGATCTGCCGCAAGGTGGTGAAGGAGATTCTGCTCGCTGAAAAGGGCAGGACGATCAGAGTCGACTCCGACAACCTGGAGCAATACCTGGGTGTGAAGCGCTTCCGCTTCGGCCGGGCCGAAGAGATCGATCAGGTGGGGCAGGTCACGGGCCTGGCCTGGACCGAGGTGGGCGGCGAATTGCTGACCATCGAGGCGGCCCTGGTCAAGGGCAAGGGGCAACTGACCCTGACCGGCCAGCTCGGCGACATCATGAAAGAGTCGATCCAGGCGGCCATGACGGTGGTGCGCAGCCGCTCGGAGGTGCTGGGCCTGAAGAACGATTTCTATCAGCAAATGGATGTCCACATCCATGTGCCGGAAGGGGCTACCCCCAAGGACGGGCCAAGCGCCGGCATCACCATGTGTACGGCGCTAGTATCGGCCCTGACAAATATCCCTGTGCGCGCCGAAGTGGCCATGACCGGCGAGATCACCCTGCGTGGCGAGGTCCTGCCCATCGGGGGGTTGAAGGAGAAGCTCCTGGCAGCCTCACGGGGCGGCATCCACACCGTGATCATTCCGCACGAAAACGCACGGGACCTGGTGGAGATCCCCGCAAACGTGAAGGAGAACATCGATATCCGTCCGGTGCGCTGGATCGACGAGGTGCTGGAGATCGCTTTGACGCAAATGCCGCTCCCCAGTCAGAATAGCGCCGAGGAAGCGAAAACTGAGACCCCCGCCACGGAATCCGAGCCCGCGGAAAAGGATCATGGGAAACTGGGGCTGATCCGCCACTAGTCCGGCATCTTAGGAGCTGTCCGGGAATAAGTTGGACAATATCGCGCTCAGATTCAGGTCAGATTTGGTCGATCTGATTGAGCAAAACCGCCTATTTTCGCGGCAGAGCCGCTCCCACCGCCGTGGGAGCGGCTCTGCCGCGAAACAG